>JAPULD010000414.1 GCA_027295365.1 Planctomycetota bacterium | reverse complement strand
AATGCAGCGTAATGTGGAAATCGGTTGACTCATACGCGGCGGGCTCCGAGCGGTGAAATCGGGCTCACCTCGATCCATGAATCCAACCCCCCAACGCGAAAGACTTTGGTGATGGATCGGGCCGCAGCCTTGGCCACCGATTCCTCCGTGGCGAGCGCAAAGAGTGTCGGTCCCGAGCCGCTCACCCCGCATGCCAAGGCACCCGCACCGAGAGCCGCTTCCCGAGCGTCGTCAAAACCGGGAATAAGCTTTGCCCTTCGTGGTTCGACGATCGAATCATGCAACGATTCCTTCACGAGTTCCGCATCGCCCTGCAGCAAGCCCAAGACGAGGGTTGCGCTGTTCGACCAATTGGTCACGGCATCGGACAAGGGTACTGTTTCGGGAAGGACTTCACGAGCCTCACGCGTGGAGATGGAAATATCAGGTTTCACCACCGCGATCCAGCACTCGAGCTTGGGATGAAAACGTGCGAACTGCGTGGGCTCTCCTCGCCTGACGATGACGAAATCCCCGAACAGAGACGGGGCGACGTTGTCGGCATGTCGCGTACCCGCGGCCACGGCTTCGCCATCAAGAGCCGCTTCAAAAATGACGCGATCATCGATTGAGCGGGAGGTCAGTTCTTGATAGAGGTGACCCGCAACCGCCGCTCCCGCCGCGGCACTGGCCCCACTGCTCCCAAGCCCCGAACCGGGAGGGACACCCTTGTGGATACGCAAGATGAGCCCCGGGGCGGGAGGATCTTCCACGCTCGACCACACGGCCGCTGCAGCCACCGACGCCGTGTTCCGGTCCGAATCCAGGGGAATGCCATCACAAAGTCCTTCGATCGATTCCACGCGTACTCCCGGCACGTCGGCAAGACGCGCCGAAACCGTATCGCCTGGTCGTTCCAGGGCCAGCCCAAAGCAGTCGAAGCCCGGGCCAAAGTTGGACACACTGGCGGGCGCGTAGACTGCGATTTCACGAAGGTCATGACTCATGGATTCGCCTGTTTATTTGAGATCGAACGATTCATCATGATTGTCATGGTTCCAATCGATTCTTCATCTTGAAGGAGACTCGGACATTCTCGAAACGATTGGCTTCGAATGCGAACGACCGATTCCCACTCAATAATAGAGGAATCCTAGATTGAACCCAATGCATATCAAGCGAGAGAAATCCTCCAAACTCTCAATTGCTTATACAAAATCCTTTTCATCACCGGTCGAGCCATGCTCGGATTCCACTATCATTCCGAGTATGGAGATTCATGCGATGACAGACTCGAAAATTGGCCCTTGGAAAACCACGATCGTTCTCGGCCTGCTTCTGATCGGGATGTTCGGCATGGCCGGGTTTGTCGCCCAGGACGACAAGGATGCCGAGATCGAGCGTTTGCGTGAAAAGGTCGCCCAACTCGAAGCGCAACTGGCGGTACTCTCAACGACTTCCCGGTATACCCAGGCCGAACTCGTTCAGGAAGAACGACTGGTCCCCGACATCAACGTGATGTACCGCAGCGAAAACGTCGAACCGATCTTCAACGTGTTGGAGGCCGAGAGTCGGGAAATATTCGCGGGTCGATTCAAGCTTGCGGAACTGGTCGGGCCACCCCCGGGGGCGGTGGTCGCCGACATCGGGGCCGGGACGGGATTCATGTCGCATGTCTTCGCGCAGCAGGTCGGGCCCAGCGGGAAGGTCTATGCCGTGGACATCAACCCGGTCATGATGGGCCGGATCGCCGAGAACGCCGACGAGGCGGGGCTGACCAACATCGAGCCGATCCTCTGCACCGACAAGACCGTTGAATTGCCCGACGAGTCGGTGGACATCGCCTTCATCTGCGATGTCTATCACCATTTCGAATATCCCAAGAATTCAATGACCTCGCTCTGGCACGCGCTGAAACCGGGCGGGCAGGTCGTGGTGGTCGACTTTCATCGCATCGAAGGCGTGTCCAGACCCTTCATCATGGGTCATGTTCGAGCGGGCGAGGAGGTTTTCACCCAGGAGATCCTCGATGCGGGTTTCGAATTGATCAACGACCACGACGTGGATTATCTCACCGAGAACTATGTCCTCCGCTTTCGCAAGCTTGACGGGCAGCCTGAACACAACGAAAAATAGGATTGCGCAAGCTTCGACATGGCCACCCTCTCCAAGCATGTGCGTTTTCGATCAGCGGCGGCACTGGTCGTCGCGAACATCATCGGCGCGGGTATTTTCACCACCACCGGGTTTCAAGCCTCGGCCCTCGGGCACCCGGGCTGGATTCTCGCGTTGTGGGTCGTCGGTGGCGTCCTCGCGCTTTGCGGTGCGTTGTGTTATGCGGAACTCGGAGCCGCCATGCCCGAGGCCGGGGGCGAGTACGTCTACCTGCGTAAAACCTATGGTCCCGCGTTCGGCTTCATGAGCATGATCGTTTCGCTGACCGCAGGCTTTTCCGCGGCGATCGCGTCTGCGTCGAAGGCGTTCGTGCTCTACCTGGGTCAGCTCGTGCCTTCCGTGGCCGAGAATCCTCGGCTCCTTGGGAACATCGGCCTGCATGACGTTATCGCGTGCGGCGTGGTGTGGGCTCTCATCGCGATCCACGGGATGTCGGCGCGCCGGGGCGTCTGGTTCAACGACCTCGTCACCCTCTTCAAAGTGATCGGCATCGTGGCGATCATCATCGCGGGAATCGTGGTGGCCAGCATGATGGGCCGGGGTGATGTAGGGAACCTCACGCACGTGGCCGATACCTATCACGCCCTGAGCCTCATGGAAAAGCTTTCCGCGTTCGCCACTTCCCTCGTGTTCGTCATGTTCTGTTACTCGGGCTGGAATGCCTCGGCGTACATCGCCAGCGAAATGAAGGATCCCCAGCGCGACCTGCCCCGCTCGCTGCTGATCGGCACGGGTCTCGTGGTCGTGCTCTACCTGGGACTCAACGTGGTGTATCTGCTCGGGGCCCCGGTCGAGCAATTGGCGGGCCAAGCGGAGGTCGGATTGATTTCAGGCCGCGCGCTGTTTGGCCAAAGTGGAGCCTCGATGGTCAGCGTCGTGCTTTGCGTGTCGATTCTGGCTTCGGCTTCGGCGATGACAATCGCGGGTCCCCGGGTGTATTTTGCGTTCGGGTCCGACGTCAAGTTTTTTGACTGGCTCGCCAAGGCGGATAAACGGTCCGGTGCCCCGAAGGCCGCACTGGTCCTGCAGGGCTTCGTCACGACGATCATCATCCTCAGTGGCGGGATCGCGGCCATTCAGCAATACGCGGGATTCACGCTCAGCCTCTTCGCCGCGCTGGCGGTGTCGTGCGTGATCGTCCTTCGATACAAGAGCCCTGATCTGAAACGCCCCTTCAAGGCGTGGGGCTATCCGGTCACCCCCCTGCTGTTTCTGATTCTCTCGGCGTGGATGATGGTGTTCGCACTCTTGGGCGAACGCTGGTTTCAGGCGGTCCTGGGCCTGGCCACGGTTGGGATCAGTGGCCTCGCGTTTCTCATCGTGAGAAAATTATCACGAAGGTCATCCTGAATTTCGATCCTCCGTTATCGCAACAAGACGCCTTCGCACAACGGATCATCCGGGTCGATGAAGAATTCATGATGCCCGGTGATGTGGGCTCGACCCGTCACCTCGGGAATCACCGCGGGCACTACGCCCAGCGTCGTCTCGCCAACGATGCGAACGTCGAACGTGGTGCCGATGAGGCTGGCGATCGTGATCGATGCCCCGATTTCTAATTCACACCGGGCATGATGAATCGCGACCCTGCCGCTCACGCCGGTGCCGGTGGGCGAGCGATCGACCTCGCCATTGGCAAACACGCATATGTTTCTGCTGTGCAAGGGTGATGCTGCGGGCTCGCAAATGATGGTGCCATACAGATAGTTCAGATCATCGTTGGCCCCTGCCCCCGCCCCCGCCCCATCTCCCGGGTGGACGATCTCGTACTGCTCCATGACAGCGCGCTTGATCCGCATGGCGATGTCGATGAGAACCCCATGCTGTTCAGGCACCACCTGCACTCCGATCTGATCGGCCCAGAGGTAGGCGTAGAACGCACCGCCATAACCAATGTCGCAGGTGACTTCGCCCAGCCCCTCGACTTGCACGATCAGATCGCGCTCTAGGAGGAAGGAGGCGACGTTGAGAAAGGAAACATTGGAGACGCCACCATCCTCGTTGAAATGCGCCGTCGCGGTGACCCGTCCTGCCGGCGTGTCGATCTTCACGATCGGATTCTCGGGTCCATGATGAGGCAGCAGTCCGACTTCAATACCGACCTTGACCAATCCGATGATGCCATGCCCACACATGGTGGAATAACCTTCGTTGTGCATGAACAACACGCCCACATCCCCATCGGGCGTGACGGGTTCCGTAAGCAGGCAGCCATACATGTCGGCGTGGCCCCGAGGCTCGAGCATCAGCGCCTTGCGAAAATGATCGTGGTGTTCCCGGGCATAACGACGCTTGGCGAGAATGGTGTCACCAGGAATCTCAGGCCAGCCCGAGATGATGACGCGCAATGGTTCGCCCGCCGTGTGGGCGTCGATGGTGGTAAAGCGGGGCCAGTTGGCCGGCGGCGTGAACTTGTGTTGATCAATGTCGGCCATGGATGAACAAGAATATCAGAAGGCTATTTTCGGAATTGATCTTGACGAAATTCGGGATTCAATCCTTGGTCGTCTACTGAGCCAAGTTCAGCGCCTGCGTGCCGTCACGTCCAGGCCCTTGCTTCAAAAGCTTGTCGATACACCTTTGGCTATTTCCAGCCTGGGGAAGCATCAACTTCATCTGATTCGAATTTGTTTCTCATCTCCTCCAATGGCGGAACACCCCATAGAAGGCATACCAGCCTGCGTTGTAATGGCAAAGAGAAGCGTTTTCAGGTCTCATGAAGTAAGGGGTGCATCGAACTCGATTGAATTCATGACATCGATGTAATTGCCGCACCCCTCGATGAGGGTTAGAATGCCCGAACATTCATCCGATCATCCGGATGAACGAATGAATACCCCGATCGCCCCCCCGATCATTCTAGAAAACGACCGGTCAGACGACCACGAGGCCCTGTATGTCCCGTACCTATCTCTTCACGTCCGAATCCGTTTCCATGGGTCATCCCGACAAGATGGCGGATCAGATCAGCGATGCCGTGCTCGACGCGATGCTGACGGTCGATCCCAAGTCCCGGGTCGCCTGCGAAACGATGATCACCACCGGCATGGCGGTCATCGCGGGCGAGGTCACCTGCGATGGGTACGTGGACATCGCGAAAACCGTTCGCGACACGGTCCGGGAGATCGGCTACACCGATGGACGCATGGGTTTCGACGCCGATTCATGTGCCGTTCTGGTCAGCCTCGACCAGCAAAGTCCTGACATTGCACAAGGCGTCAACACCGGTGATGGCCTGCACACCGAACAAGGCGCAGGCGACCAGGGCCTGATGTTTGGATTCGCCTGCCGCGAAACCGAATCGTTGATGCCGCTCCCAATCGACCTGTCGCACAAATTGGTGGCCAAGCACGCGGAGGTCCGTCGATCCGGGGGCATCCCCAACATCCGCCCCGACGCCAAGAGTCAGGTCACGATCGAATACCATGGGCACACGCCCACCCGCGTCGATACGATCGTCCTTTCCACCCAACACGGTCCCGAATGGAACGACGATCAGGCGGGCCTCGCCACCGCGGTCATCGAGCACATCATCAAGCCGGTCCTGGGCGACTGGTGGAACGACGACATCACAATTCATGTCAACCCCACCGGCAAGTTCGAGCTAGGTGGCCCCCATGGCGATTGTGGCCTCACCGGACGCAAGATCATCGTCGACACCTATGGCGGCCGAGGCCGGCATGGCGGCGGCGCATTCAGCGGCAAGGATCCCTCCAAGGTCGATCGCAGCGCCACGTACATGGCCCGCTACATCGCCAAGAACATCGTCGCTGCGGAACTGGCCGACGTGTGCGAAGTGCAGTTGTCCTACGCGATTGGCGTGGCCCAACCCACCAGCGTACACATCGATTGTGACGGCACCGCAAAGATCGACGAAGACCAAATGTCACAACTCGTCAAAGAGCACTTCGACCTCACCCCCAAGGGCATCATCGATTCGCTGGACCTGCTTCGACCCATCTACCGACACACGGCTTATCACGGCCACTTCGGCAGAACCCCCGGCGAATGCGGTGAAGGCACCTTCCCCTGGGAAAAGACCGACAAAGCCGATG
>JAPULD010000413.1 GCA_027295365.1 Planctomycetota bacterium | reverse complement strand
TTGCACGTTGGTGAGATCGCGTTGCAGTTCCGCGTGTTGCCGCTGCAGCGGATCGAGATCCATGTTCGCATCGAGGCGGCGATCGGCCTTGAGACGCTTGAACTCGCCAAGCTGGTTGAGATAGCCGATCAGGGTGAACGCCTCCATCCGCCGCTCGACCTCGGCTCGGAACTTATCCATTTTCTTGAAATGAACTTCCATTTTTTCCGGATCGTGCTGGTCCTGAAGCATTTTTTGCAAAAGCGGGATCGTCCGGGTCGAGACTTCACGCAACTGTGCGATTGACTTTCTGACCTGTCCAATCCTTGTGCGGGCCAGGGTCACTCGTTCTGCGTCATGCTCAAGCGAAGGGATCGGGATCGTCGGCAAGGGTTGGGTGGCATGTTGATCCAAGACTTCACGAAGCGGTTGATTCGTGACATGCTGCTTCGCCACGCCACCTTCGGTCGCATCGATGACCTCGATTCCCTCTTCGCTGAATTGGGCGAAGTCCCGTTCGAACTGATTCAGATAGGTCGCCATCTGCTGATCGGTGTAGATGGTCTTGCCATTCTGATCTTCGACCTGGCTCAGATGCCCCCGGTGGCGAGCGATGCGTTGCCATTGCATCATTTCCATGGTGTTGAACGGATTGAGTTCCGGGCCCCAGACTTGCTCGATGGCCGTGCCCGGTGCGTAATACAGTCCATCGGGGAATCCCAGATCCTGGCCGATCATGGCGATGGGATTGCACCCGAGATGCCTGGCCAGGTACATCGCCAAGTGCGCCACGGTGGAACCCATCGGCACCCGACCCATGTCGCGGGCCTGCTCGCCCAGGAGTTGATCGAGCAGATCAACGCCACAGCACCGGATGGGCCCGGGATACGATTCAAGAATGATCGGGTGGGCCTTGGTCTCCACCACCAGCGTCACGTCCTGGAGCATCGAGGCGTCGAGATCCTCATAGAAGCGTTTTGAAATCTCGTGATAATCGAGCGCGGTCACGAAGTGAGGCTTCACGCCTGCTTTCAGCAGTGGCTTGAGCGTCGTCTGCGTGGCGATGATGACGCATCGATCTCGTACACCATCCTTGGCGAGTTCGTGAATGTTCTTGTGCAGGCTTGGCCCTGCCGAGACGATCACGCCCGGCAAGTCCTTGGCGAGATCCTCCAACTCTTTCACGCCTTCGCCCCCGACGTATTGGGGCAGATTGAAGAGGTTGTTGCGGATCGTGTCGAGCGATCGAATCAGCGTCGTCATCAGCGTCGTCTTCATCGACGTCATGTAGGCGGTGAATGTCTCGGAAAAAGTCAACGCCTGGTTGCCCAAACGCGTCCGGCTAGCGGGATGATCGATGAATTCCAACCCCATTGCGAGGATGGGCTCGCATCCCGAGAGTTGTCTGGTGAGGGCCGCTCGATCGTCCGGATCGTGGACGAAGATCACGTTCGATTTCGCCAGCCACGTTGAATGGTCGATTCGCTCGAACACGGCTCTCAGCAGGCTCACATCGGGTTCGAAGACCACGACCAGGCCTCTTTTGCCGACTCTCTCCGCCACCGCCTGGACGTGGTAGCCCAGACCGAAGCCGCTGATCACGAAGCTGGCGTTCTCGATGTAGTCGAGGTGCTCAACCAGCCTGGTCGCCTCGGTCTTGGGGCGACGACGACTCGCCAATGGTCTGTTCAGATAGAGTGCGCTCGGAACGCCTTCCTCGGTGTCGAGAAACTGGAGATCATCGACAGGCTTCGCTGCTCGCAAGGCCTGGGCAAGGTCATCGTTTGATGTGCCGAGGACGGCGAGATTCGCGTGAAGCGCTGATTTGGTGGTGATCACAGTCATGGATATAAGTAAGGTCGCCTGCAGCCATCAAAGATGTGGGAACGTACAGGGTTATCGGAAGACTTCTCACTGGGACTTTCGACACGGAGCATGAAAATGCCAGATCCGCCCTCAGTGGGCCTCATTAATCGGTACGTCTTTGAAAATCCATGGCCATTGGCCCTGATTTTGTTGATCGCCGGGGCAGTGATCATGTGGTCTGCCCTGGTGAAGGGGCATTTGAAGCATCTGCCGGGTGGTGTGATTCTGGGGGGTCTGGCCATCGCCATCGCCCTGCTGGGGGTGTTCATCCAGACATCGGGTGAGCATGCTCGCCTGATTACGAGGCAATTCGTGAAACACGTGGCGGCCCAGGACATTTCGAGTGCGACGCTGCTGCTCGCCCCCAATGCCTCGATGGCCTTTGATTCGCCCCTCAATCCGGGCCACGATCTGAGCTACATCAAAGCCCAACTCAAGAGGGTGGAAGCTGCTTTGGAGATCAATTCCAATCGGATCACCCATCTCAGCGGCTATGTCGAGTCTCAGGATCGAGGCGTGACGCATCTCACGTGCTGGACCGACGCTGGGTATGGGCCCACCCGATCGCAGTGGGTGATTGAAGTGTCCAGGCAAGTGGATGGAAGCTGGCAGATCTCCCGTCTGACATGCATCAAGATCGGCGAACGAGCCGCATCCTCGTATCAATGAGTACTCGGATCAGGGGTCAATGACCTGAGCCGTCCGCACCGAGTTCTCAGCGACGGGGATGGTCATCAATCGATTGAGTCTGGCTGAACCATCTCGTTCCTCCACGCCAACGCGAATCTGCATGGCGGTGGCGGGACTGGCGCTCTGGCCCAGATTGAATCGCCTTGTTGCGCTCTCACCCGGACTCAGGGGGGGTAATCGTCTTCTGTGGAACTGGATATCGGGAGCCATGATAAAGACGTCGAGATTGATCACGTCGCTGCCTGTGTTGGTGACAGTCTGGGTCACGATCAGATTCCGCTGTCCGGACTGAACACTGATGGCCTGACCCCAGGAAGCCGTGAATTTGACATTAAGCAGGCCAACCTCGACCTTGGTCTGCAAGTCAAGCGTGTAGTCGTGATCGGCGCTGATGATGGCACGGGTCTTGATGGTCTTGGGGCCACCCAACACGTTTCGCCCCACCACGATCTGAACAGGAAGTCGAACCGTCTTGCCTGCGCGGATGTCGAACGGGATTGTGCGGGGCGAAATGTCAAGATCCGCAGGATCGGTCACGATCAACTCGCCGGTGATGGTCGTGTTCCAGGGGTTGTGCACGACAAAGGCGTGCTGGTGCATCTGATTCTGGGCGGTGAGGAAATTCGAGTCCAAGGCAAACACACTGCGAAACTGAGCCACTTCGAGGTTGACGTTCTCGATGAAGACCGGCATTTCAGTTGGCGTAAACACATGAAGGCCATCCACGAGTTGGACGTCGCGGGCGTTTCCGAATGCATCGACGCTTTGAATTCGACGGGAACCCAAGAACATGCGGATCGACTCTGTTTCGTGACTCTCAAGGCGATCGGTCCAGACGACGATCGCCGAGTCCTGGCTGATCGGCCCCTTGAGAATCCAGGCGTGCACGCCTTGAGGCGTATCCAACTCGCCACGGT
>JAPULD010000412.1 GCA_027295365.1 Planctomycetota bacterium | reverse complement strand
GTTCATGCGTTGGGCCGGGGGGTGCTTCATCTATTGTCGCCGGGAAGCTTTCGAAGTGGTCGGGGGGTTCGATGAAGACTATTACGCCAGCGAAGAAATATGGATGAGCCAGGCTCTCAAGCGTCAGGGCCGATTCGTCATCCTCAAGGAACACGTCATCAGCTCGGGGCGGAAGGCCAGGCAATATCCATTTCTGGAGTTGGCTCCGATCGTTATGAAGCTGCTCGTGAAGGGGCCTGAGGGGACCAAGAAAAGGGATGGCCTGGGAATCTGGTACGAAAGCCGTCGCGAAGCATCGCTTCCTGAGCAGGAAGAATCGGGGTCCTTGGCTTCAAAAGAGACTTCAGAATCAGCATCCACCTGAGAATGGCGATCCATGCGAACTCAGGAGACAATCAAGGGGATGGGACTCAAATGGCCATGTCAGGGGGTTTGATTCTTCCAATCACTGCAATAGCACGCCCTGAAGTTCGTTTTTTCATGCGGTGGAGAGACAAGAGGTCCAAAGTTCGGCGCGTGACCGGGCGATAGAATCCCCGGTCCTTATCTGTGTTGGAGATTATCGGATGCGAAAATTCATCCACAGTTTCAAGCTGTGTCTGACCTTGGTGATGTGTGCGTTGATGGCGAGCCTCTGGGGTTGTGATCAAGCGGCATCCCCGGACCCCGAAAACGCCCGGGGCGAGAGCAATGCAAATGGCCCGGCCATCGTTGCCTCAGATCCAGCCGTTGGCAATACGACTCCAACCCCGGGTTCCATGGAAATGGACTCGAGCTCAACGGAACCGAGTGTCTCGACAACCGAGAAGACGCCATCCAAAGGAGGGGAAGGCGACATTCCCCCTCGCCCCATCCTGACGTTGGTGGGCGCGATCGAGCAGGGGAATCTCGAACAGGTCAGGGCCGCGATCCATTGGGAAGGGAATCTCGGGCAGATCGGTGAATTCAAGCACGACACGAAGATTATTTCCAATCGTGTCCTCGAACGTTCCTACCTCGGTACGCCCCTGCAGTTGGCGATCGCCCGGGAATTTCACGGCGCGATTGAATTGCTGCTTGAGGCCGGGGCCGACGTGGACGTGGAATTGTTACCCGCTCGATTCTTGCCCCTGCATTTCGCGACGGTGACCGAGAGCATCGAAACCGTTCGTTTGCTCCTGGAACATGGCGTGTCCATCAACGAACTGGATCCTCATGGAAATGCAGCCGTTCAATATGCTTCGGAGATCAATTCACCAGAAATGCTCGTCTACCTGATCGAGCATGGCGGTGACGTGAACTTGATGAACAAGTACGGCTACACGCCTTTGCTCGGGGCCACACGGTATGGGCTCATCGAGATTGTTCCCATACTCATCAACGCCGGGTCGAGCATCAATGTCGAGGATCGGAATGGTGATACACCATTGCATTGGGCCGTGCGGAGCGGAAAAATGCCGGTCGTTGAAGCGATGATCGAAGCGGGGGCGAACATTCATGATGAAAACAAGGAAGGCATGACCGTCGTCTACCGGGCGGCAGAGAACGACAAGTATGATGCGGTTCGGCTGCTGGCCGCGCTTGGCGCGGATCTGAACTCAAGGGGTAACAACAAACGCACTCCGCTCATGCAAGCGGTTCGCATGGATGGCGGCAAAACAGTGAAGGTCTTGCTGGAGGCCGGGGCAGACTACACATTACGGGACAAACGAGGCCGTACAGCGTTCCACATCGCCGCGTCGTTGGGCTATCGGGATATCGTGGAAACGTTGCTCGAGGCGGGGGCTGACGTGAATGCCGAAACGCCAGACCATTACACGGCACTCAATTTCGCCGCGTTCAAGGATTCCCCGGAACACATTAAGATCCTGCTCGACGCCGGGGCCGACGTGAATTACATCAGCGGGCACGGTTTTTCGCCGATTCAGACCGCAATGGAAGCATCACTGCCAGTCATCGTCGGCATGTTCATCGAGGCCGGTGCGAATCTCGAGGTCGAGGCTCTCGATGAGCCCACGGCGTTGCATTGGGCCGTCAGTGGAGGCTACAACGAAGTCGTGCTCCAGATCGTTCAGCGGGAAGATGCCAAACTGAATACCAGGAACAAGCAAGGATGGTCGCCATTATTCCGAGCCGTGGAATATGGCTATGAAGGCATCGCCATGATTCTGATCGACGCCGGGGCGGACTCCAGTCTGGGCGATTCCAGAGCATCCACACCTCTGCATCGCGCGGCTCGCAGCGGACAAGACAAGATTCTGAGCCGGCTACTTGAGGCGAAGGCGAACATCAACGCCATGGACAATCAAAAGAACACGCCCCTTCATCTGGCGGTCGAGTTTGATCATTCCAGCACAGTCAGGCAATTGATTGCCGCGGGGGCGGACCAGAGCCTCGTCAATAAAGAAGGGCTTACGCCATTGGCCCTGGCCAGTCGCGACAATCGGACGAAGATCGTCGAGATTCTGAGCATCGACTCTTCGAACCCGTAAGCTGCGGCATGCTCCTCGCTTGCGTTTTTACGCAAAGCACCGACCATAGGGGCATGTCTGAACACCAGTCCTCCCGCACGACCCTGCCCAATGCCAGGCACACGCCTCGCTTCGCCGGTATCGCCACATTTTGCCGTTTTCCCATGATCGATCAGGTTCCAAAGGAACAGCAACCCGTCGATTGGGCGTTGTACGGCATTCCCTTCGATGGGGGAGTCACCTTTCGAGGTGGGGCGAAGTTCGCGCCCCGGGCCATCCGGGAAGCTTCGCAATACATCAAGCCGGTCCATCCCGTACATGGCGTGGATCTGTCCCGGGTTTTTTCGATGTCGGATGCAGGGGATGCCCCGGTCAAGCCCTACTCTTGTCAGGAAACCCTGGAGATCGCGGCGGCATTTGCCAAGGATATAGGCGAGCCTTCGCATACCAGGCTGTTGGCCATCGGAGGTGACCATTCCATTGCCTATGCAAACCTCAAGGCGACATGGGAACGACGAGGACGCCCCGAAGGGGGGCTGGCCATGCTCCACTTCGATGCTCATCTCGACACGACCGATGTGGTCTGGGATCAGAAATGGACGCATGCATCGCCCTTCATCAGGGCCATCGAGGATGGACTGCTTGATCCGAAACGTATGCTCAGTCTGGGCATTCGAGGCCCCTTGAACTCATTGGCCGATCTGGACTACGGACGCGATCATGGCATCGAAATCGTGACCTACGAAGACTGGCGTTCGGGTGATGCAAATTCCCGGATTTCGAACTTTCTACGACGGATTGGCCACGATGATGTTTACCTGACCTTTGATATCGACAGCATCGACCCAGCCTATGCCCCCGGTACCGGGACACCATGCTGTGGTGGGTTTACATCCGCCGAGGCTTTTGAGCTGATCAGGAACTGCAAGGGGGTCAATCTTGTCGGGGCGGACGTGGTCGAAGTGTTGCCCGACCGGGATCCCACGGGAATCACCTCGCTTCTCGCGGCACATGTGATCTACGAAATTCTGGGATTGGCGGCACTATCTGATCTGGGATGAAAATCAAG
>JAPULD010000411.1 GCA_027295365.1 Planctomycetota bacterium | reverse complement strand
CGGCGAATTTGTGCCGCATGGATCGCGCGAGAAATTGGTCGATGCCGTTCATGTGAATATACCAGAGGTGAATGTAGGCAATCTTCTGGCCTTCATGCTGAATGACTCGTGCGCCTTCCTTCGTGGCCTTGTAGGCGGCATAGTTCGTCGCAACGAGATCAACAACCAGCGATTGTCCGGGACGACGCTCGATGGCGAGCCTGATTCCATCGCCCAGATCCCCCAACAATCGATGGACAGGTGGGTCGGGCAACGCCGCATCATCGCTGCGCCAATCAAGTCGGGGGCTTTCGGATACCGTAATCCCATCGATGGTCAGAAGGCGATCCCCTCGCAACAAGCCAGATCGATCGGCGGGCCCGCCATCCAGAACACTCTTCACGTAATACGCGCCGTCCTCCTCGACCAGTTCAAATCCGAAGGTCGGCTGAGGCTTGTTGCTCAACTCCCGGAACAAGACTCGATACTCATGCAGGGAAAGCAATCCCAGATGGCTGGCGGGAATCTCCGAGAGAAACGCATGCACGATCAGACGCTCTTCATGCAATGTTTCCGCTTGGTCGGCTGCATCCTGATAGCGCGCGATGAGGTCGGGCAACGTCTCGTGTCGAAAATCCTTGTCGTAAAAATTCTCACTCAGCAGCCTTGCCGTGTCGTCGAACAGATCGCCCCGGGCCGATGCACTGCTGGCAATGATTGCAATAGCCAGAGCTGCAAGTAAGAAATTCCATCGTTTCATTACCATGAGATACCCCGGTCATTGTTCACATGTTGCAAGGGATCAGGGGGTTGGGCTGACATCTTCAGAATCTTCCCCCGTTGGCTCATCTTGGTCTTGGTCAGGCTTCACGTCCTGCTTCCAGATTCGTTGGGGATCGATCGATCGGCCGCATTCCGGACAACTCTCACCCTCAAGCTGGTAGAGCAGGTACCCGCAATGACAGCGAGGTTCCTCGACATCGATGTGGATCTTCAGGCCACAGTGAACGCATTTCGATGCCCCCGCCTGAATTCGTTGCCCCTTCAAGCATCGAGGACAAGTCAGGTCGATTTCGACGTGTCGTTGAATGGTCTCCGTGGAATCGCGTTGCCGAACCCGTTGGATGAGGGCCAGCACGGGAGTCATCGCCGTTCCGCTCGCGGTGAGAATCGCCAGGACTCCGATAAGCCTGCCGACCCATTCATCGAGATCTCCCACCCAGACGACGCCAACGAGGATCAGGGCCAGCAACGATGCGGCGATCCACGTGACCCATCGCACCACACGGTACGCGGTTCGATTGAGTCGTAGCAACCGAAGCAGTCCGATGTGGGGGCACCAGACGGCTGCGATGGCCAGCGTAAAGCCCATCTTGATGATGAATTCCTCAAGATCGTTTCGCATGCCTGATTCAAACCAGACCCACACGAGCCAATCGATGAGGGCGAGCATGGAACTGGTGATGCCGATCCAGGCCACCACGCGGAAACGATATCGATCGAGCACGATCGCCGACGCCAGGGCCGTGAGGCTGAATGTACCGACCAGCAGCGACGTGATCAGGACCTGCTCCTCGGTGTTGCCCCAGGCGTCAAAGAGGATGGCGACCACCCCCATCGCCGCGGCCAAGGCCAGCGATCCGATCATCGTCCAGAGGAAAGCGGTTCGTAGTCGCATATCAGATCGTATCGTCAGGAATTCATGGCGATCTCGAAAACTCTGTTTTCAAGTTGAATTCGCAAGTTCAGGAACGCACAATCGGTCATCGGATGAAATTGATGATCCGCACTCGGGACAGAGTTCGCTGGTGTGCTCGTAGATGAGATAGCCGCATTCGCATCGTGGTTCCTCCACCTCGATGAGCATGGTGAAGCCGCACGAGGCGCAACGACCCGCGCCGGTTGGTTGCCGAAGCGATTCGCCGCACTTCGGACAATCCATCTCGATCGTGAATGTAGTTTCCAGTGTGGCATCCTCTTTGGCAAACTTGGTTTGCTCTTGTCGGCGGATGATCCGAAGCGTCATGGGGCCTGAGGCGCAGACGGAAAACAACAATATGAGGAGCATCAGTGCGTATTCATCCGCGTTGCGAAAAGCTCGAAAAATCGTTTCCCCAAACCAGACCAGGATCTCGACAAGGACGAGGAACGCCCAACCGGCAAGTACGTAAAACCGGCGCAACGACCGTATGGATTGATTCCTAGTTTCAAAGGTTCGGATGCCCCCGTCGAACACGAGTGTGATGGCCAGGAGTGAGATCGAAAAGATCATCTTCTGAAAGAATTCAATCGTCTCGTATCCCAACTTGTACTCCAGATCGTCCCCGAACAGAAACAGGAGGATCGAGAAGCCCAGGCACAGGGACACCAAAGCGACGGCCCAGAGCATTTGCCGGACCCGACTTCCCTTGATCATGTAGGCCACCGCGACGAGGGCGATCACCGTGTACAACGCGGTCAAGACCAACGATCCGATCAGTACTTCGCTCTCAAACCAACTGGACACTCTCATCAGGGCGGCAATCGCGACCACGCACAGGAAACCGACATCGACCACGAGGATGGTCGCCAGCAGCCGGAGCAGCTTCCGCATCCAGATCGGCGTGTCCTGGCTCATGTGGGTGTCACCTTGATTCGAAGCCGACATGCAGAACAGGCATCGCCATCGGAAAGAATCGACTGTTCCAATTTACAGCGAGGGCAGGTCAGATGCACCTTCAGACGCTGCGCCGTCGGCACTTCCTTGTGTTCGAGCCTTGGCATCGCGGCCAGCACCGCCACGAGCATCAAGCTGAAGAACGTGAACAGGCCCAGAACGCCACAGTTGGTGATTGCACGATCCGAATAGCCCTGGAGAATTTGAAATCCTGAGCTCTCGGACATGATCTGGTAGTACCGCCCGACCGAATAGATTCCGACGATACAGAACAGGCCGGTACAAACGATGGACAGTACGCACAACCACTTCATAAGGGGCCGATCGATCTTGACTCCCGACAATCCGGCGAGATACACCATCATCATGAACCAACCCGTCGGCGACAGGAGGGTCCACAACACACGATGCCTGGACCAGTCGACCTCTCCAATCATGACGATGAACACGATCCAGCCGAGGGCGGCCAAGGCGCCAGCAATCAAGCCGCTCATCATGAGATGACGATACTTGTTGCGATCCATCGCCATCGTGCAGGCCATACCGCCAAAACCCAGCACCAGCAGGACGGTCAGGATCTTGATGATGCCTTCCAGGTTTCCGATCCAGAACATCCCCCTGGACACGATGACCAACAGGGCGACAAACCCCAGCAGGGGTCCCACGAGAAGAAACCGAAAAACAAGACTGAGTTTCACGAGATGAACCCCATGGCGTCAAGTGTACGATTCGGGTTCGACACGTACAAATCAATTGCTTTCAACAGCCGGCTGCTCATTGGTGACCAGATTGGGATCAGGCAGCGCCGGCAATCCGAGCGTGGCCCGAAGCGCATTCTGATCATCAAGACGAAACAGCATCATCTCCTCGATCGGAAACTCCAGGGTCGTTCCATCCGCAAGCCCCACGATGATCGTGTCGGGCAACGTGTTGTTCGTCGGACTTGGAATGATGGGGGCCAGGATGACGATCCACAGCATCGGATCGGCATTCAACAGATCAATTCCATGATGCGTGAAGACGAACTCCCCCGCTCGATGGGCGGTCAGCCCTTCGGGCATCGCGGCGGCGGCTCCGTCGGCCATGTATTTCCGAGCCGATTCGTTTGCAATGACGAAATCCTGAAAGTCAACCTGACTCCCGTTGTACAAGGGAGTCGTCGATTCAATACTGCTCGACCAGGGAACGAGTTGCATCACGCTCAAGTCGCCATCACTCACCAACTGAAGACCATGACCCGGCCCCTGCCCTTGGTGATCGTCGGCATGGACAAGAATCGATTCGGCCACGATTGTCGTATCGACACCTGCCATTGCACTCCCGATGACAAGGCTCGACGAATTCCCGGCATTCGAAATCATCATGCTGATGAAAACGGCATACATCGTGATCACGCCCGCGACGAGCAGCACCGGCAGTGTCAGCACCGCGAACGAGGCCCGGAGCCCGCTCGTCTTCTGCCCCTCCTTGACCATGATGATCGCGCTGACGATCCACCAGACCCACCCGACGTATTGACCGCCGCAGAAGAAGAGCGCCGAGATGATGTTGGCTCCCGAGCTGTAACACATGGCCTGATAGGTGCGCCCGATGCCATGGGATACTTGACCCGTCATCAGCAGCAATACATGCGTCAAGGCACCCCAGATACCCACGACGATAAAGATGAAGAAAAAGGAAAAGACTACCGTGAACCCAAAGCCGAGACTCATGGATCCGAGGATGCTTGCGGCGCTGACTCCACCTTGAGGCCCAGTGCCAAGGACAAATAGCAGCACAATCGGCACGATCAGCAGCATGCCTACCAACGTCATGATCAACGACGTTGCGATGGCGTACCACCAGGCTTGACCCGTTGAAGACTCGACCGGCGTCGATTGCATGAGCCGCCCGGGTGCGATGAGGGCTCGACCGATCGTCTTCCGCCAACTCCTGAATCGTCCCTCACGATGCCGTTCGAGCCATGGGTTGTAGTCCGCTCGGGTGTCCTGCTCAGGCACCCCCTCGGTGGGACGCAGGATCATCTCGTCCATGTGGACATGGTTGCCGCATTTGACGCAATCAAATTCCTCGGGACGTAAATGCCCTTGCTCGGTGGTGCCGTAATACGTCTGCTCGCAATGAAGGCAGCAATAGCAGACCGCGTTGGGCTTGAACTCGAATTCGTTGGGCTTGAACGGCGCGCCGCATTCGGGGCACTGGCGTGCCGTCAGGTTCCAAAGTGAGTATTCACAACTCTTGCAGCGCATGAATCGGCCCTTCTGGTGCTTTCTCTATCGGCGGGTCGCTTCGGTTTGGCGCAGAAAAACCGCCCACTCAGTCTTCATCATCTTGTTGGGAAGAATCGTCGGCGGATGTCACTCCCGCCCGAGCGGGCTTGGCATGAGTGATGGTAAGCAGGTCTGGCAAGGGTGCGAGTTCCATTGAATCACGATAGTCATTCTGATCCGCCAGCCTCTTGGCGAGCTCGTCGTAGGCCACTTCCAAGACACTGTAATCCGCGGTGGCGATGTGAATCATGTCCTTGGGATCCGGCTCGCCATTCACATCGGGATCGGGCAGCATGACAACAGTCCAGAGCTTTGGATCCATGGTGTTCAACATGGCGCCGGAATACGTGAAGACATAATCTCCGAATCGATACGCCACGACGTCATCCGGAATCGAGTCGAGCATGTAGGCAGCGGCCATGTATTTTTCGCTGGCGCTGCCCTTCAGGAATTCCGCCAACGTCGTCTCGCCCATCTGAATGTCGGAGTCCTGAGTCTTTGAATCCGGGTGACAGAACGACGACTGGTTCGTCGTCGCACTGAGCGTTCCGGAAAACGTGGCCACGGTGTAGCTCGACTGATCCTTGACGAGATTTTCGGCGATGTGCGTCGGACCCATTCCCCCGTTCTGCCGCGAGCTGCTTATGATTCCTTGATTGACCATCCAGGTCTGTTGGGTCTGCGTATTGAAACCCGCCGTCCCCCCCACCATGCCCCCCATCATCTGCGACGATGCCCACACCCCGACGCCATACACGCCGAAGAAGGCGACCACCAGTAACAAGGGAAGCATCAGCACCGCCAGAACCGCCCTTCCCCCATGCACTTTCTGCGCCGTCTTGACCATGATGGTCGCGCTGACGATCCACCAGATCCAACCAAAGGCGAGCCCGAAACAGGGTATGGCCGTCAAGGCGTTGGCCCCGGCGCTGTAGGCGAAGGCGTGGTAGGTTCGATCGATTGAATGTTGACAGCCCCCCGTCCAGCGCAACGCCAAGTGCGTGATCATGGGCCAGAAGACAATGATTCCCAAAACGCCAAATGGCAGCAGGATCCAATAGGGTAATAACCAGAACATGACGACCCACCACATGCCGCCCCCCCCCATGCTGCTCCAGAGTCCGCCAATGCCGTAATACGCCAGCAGCC
>JAPULD010000410.1 GCA_027295365.1 Planctomycetota bacterium | reverse complement strand
CAGGGCCGGATCGATCTCCAGGCTCGCCAGCGCGCCGCTCGGGAAAGGCAGAGTGGCGCTTCCGACGTCGGTCCGTCCGCGCCGCTGCGAGGACAGATGCGCCGCGAGGGTATTGAAGAATTGGTTCGTCTGACGAATGCCCAGGGAGGTGACCACCTGGTTCGTCTCGGGGCTCAATTCATGCAGGGCCTGGTTGTAGGGATTCAACGTCAGGGTGTCGAGTTGCGCCATCAACAGTGCGATGTCGCTGGTGGGCTCCAACGTCGCCTTGGGGATCAGTCGATCCAGAGCTAAGCCCACTTCCATGTTGTTGCCCGGGTCGGCGGGATTGGAAAAGGCATTCGAAACTCGACCGGCCACGAGGGCATAGACCAGATCGCCATTGTTGAAACCCAGGTCGCGCATCAGAAGGAATTTCAAGGTCACGGACACCGTCGAGATCTGCGCCCCCAGATCGACGACTCCCCCATCCGCTTGAATGATCGGGAAGAGATCGCCATGGGAAATGAAGCTCTTTCCACTGATACTGGCCACGATTTGGCTGTTCGATTCGAGGGTCGCCCCCCCGGTGACATCCAACAGGTCTGAATCGGTGAGGATTCCATCAAGCTCCACTTCCAAGGTGCTTCCCGTCTGCTGGACGTAATCGCCGGCCACCACGAGCGTACCGATGCTGTTGCCGGGAGCCAGCGTCGCGCCATTGCCCAGCGTCAACGTCCCCCCGACGGTCCCGGTGCCGCTGAGCCTCGCCCCGGGGTTGACATCGACATTGCCCCCGACGGAACCGTTGAGCACGAGTTGGCCATCATCGATGCGGGTCAAACCCGTGAAGGGGTTATTGCCGGTCAGTTCCAGAATGCCGGAACCGCCAAGCGTGAGACCGCCCGTCCCGGAAATGGCTCCCGCGTACAGCGTGTTGCCAATGTCATTGGTGGTCAAGAAACCCGAGCCGAGATCGACGTTTCCTCCCAACGCACCGCCCCCGATCAGCGATCCGATCATCTCGTCGTTGTCGTTCAGGTCGAGCAACGCCCCGGCGACGTTCGCCAGGTCGATGGTTATCGAATTCACCAGATCGCCATCAAGTTGCAGGGTGCCGCTCTGAATCGACATGGGCCCGGTGAACGTATTGCTCCCCGAGAGATTCATCGTGCCGGTCCCGTCGAGGATCAATCCGCCACTGCCCCGAATGACGCCTCCATAGGTCGAAGTCCCGTTTTCTTTGATGGTCAGGGTCGCGGCACCAAGATCGACCCCACCCCCGGCCAGGCCGCCTCCGCTGAGCGTACCGATGGTTTCGTCGTTGTCGCTGAGATCGAAGAGCGCCCCGCCGGCGTTTGCAAGATTGACGGCCACCGTGTCATCCAAATCGCCCATTAACACGAGCGTCCCGTCGTTGATATTCAGGGGACCGGTAAAGGTGTTGGTGCCGCTCAGCAAGAGCAGCCGCCCACCTTCGAGAGTCAGTCCGCCACTTCCGGTGATTACACCGGCGAACCCGGTATTGAAGACCTGATCGATCGTCAGTTGAGCGGCCCCGAGCTGGACGGTGCCTCCGTTGACTCCACCTCCGACCAGACCGCCGATGGTTTCATCATTGCCGTTGAGGTCGAAAGTGACCCCGGCCGCATTGTTCAGCGAAACCAGCACGGAATCGTCGAGATTCCCATCGAGTCGAACCGTGCCGTTGTTGATCGCCAGTGTTCCGGTAAAGGCATGACTCCCCGACCAAGTGGTCGTGCCGTTGCCGTCCATGGTCACGCCCCCACTGCCGCTGATGACCCCATCGTAGGAGGTCGATCCGTTTTCGTTGATCGTCAACCGTGATGACCCGAGCAGTACATTGCCCCCGTTCGCGCCGCCGCCCCGCAATGATCCGATGGTTTCATTGCCGCCGCTCAGGTCGAGGATGGCCCCCGCGGCATCGGCCAAGATCACGGCCGTCGTATTCGCGATGCTGCCATTCAATTGCAACGTGCCGTTGTCGATCGACAGAGGCCCCGTAAAAGTGTTTGTCCCGTCGAGGTTCAGTTGCCCGGCGCCGTCCAGCGTCACCCCGCCGCTGCCGCTGATTTGACCGGCGTAGGTCGAGGTTCCGGTCTCGTTGATGGTCAGCGAACCGGCCCCCAGGGAAACATTCCCCCCGTTGGCTCCGCCTCCGCTGAGCGAGGCGATCGTCTCGTCGTTGCCGTTGAGATCGAGATTCGCGCCGGCGGTATTCGACAGCGTCACCGCGATCGAATCGACCAAGCTTCCATCCAGCTGGATGGTTCCATTTTGAATATCAAGAGACCCGGTGAAGATGTGCGTGCCAGTGAGATTGAGGATGCCGGATCCATTCATGACCAGGCCCCCCGTGCCGCTGATGACGCCGGCGTAGGTCGTGTTGATGTTCTGATTGAAGGTCAGGGTCGCCGAACCCAGATCGACATTGCCGCCCAAGCCGCCGCCTCCGCTAAGAGAACCGATGGTCTCGTCGTTGTCATTGAGATCGAACAGGACACCAGCCGAGTTGGCCAGAATCACATCCGTCGAGTTCGAGAGGTTGCCATCGAGCTGAACCGTTCCATCAAGTATGGAAAGCGCCCCCGTGAAGGTGTTGTTCCCGGTGAGGTTCAGCGAATCTGTCCCGTCGAAGGTCAATCCGCCGGTGCCGCTGATGACGCCCCCATAGGTCGAGGCCCCGCTGTCCTCAATCGTCAGCGTCGCGTTGCCGAGTTGGATGTTCCCGCCCAGACCTCCCCCACCGTTGATCGATCCGATAGTTTCGTCGTTGCCGTTGAGATCGAGATTCGCGCCGGCGGTATTCGACAGCGTCACCGCGATCGAATCGACCAAGCTTCCATCCAGCTGGATGGTTCCATTTTGAATGTCCAGCGGACCTGTGAAGGTGTTCGTGCCGGATAGGTTGAGCGTGCCCGAGCCATCCATGACCAGCCCCCCGGTGCCGCTTATAACGCCCCCATAGGTCGTGGAGCTGTTCTGGTTGAAGGTTAGCGTCGCCGAGCCCAGATCGATATCGCCGCCCAGGTTGCCGCCTCCGCTCAGCGATCCGATCGTCTCATCGTTGTCGTTCAGGTCAAGCAAAGCCCCGGCGGTGTTGGCGAGATTCACCGACACCGTATTCGCCAAATCGCCATCGAGTTGGATCGTGCCATCGAGTATGGTGAGAGCCCCGGTAAAGGTGTTGCTGCCGGTGAGATTCAACGAGCCTGTACCGTCGAAGGTCAATCCGCCAGTGCCACTGATGACGCCCCCATAGGTCGAGGCCCCGCTGTCCTGAATCGTCAGCGTCGCGTTGCCGAGTTGAATGTTCCCGCCCAGACCTCCCCCACCGTTGATCGATCCGATAGTTTCGTCGTTGCCGTTGAGATCGAGATTCGCCCCGGCGACGTTCGAGAGGGTCACCGCGATCGAATCAACCAGATCGCCATCGAGCTGGATGGTGCCATCTTGAATGTCCAGAGGCCCGGTGAAGGTGTTCGTCCCGGACAGGTTCAGCGTGCCCGAGCCATCCATGACCAGCCCCCCGGTGCCGCTGATTGTGCCCCCATAGGTCGTGGAGCTGTTCTGGTTGAAGGTCAGTGTGGCCGAGCCGAGATCGACATCGCCCCCGTTGGCACCACCTCCGCTCAGGGCTCCGATCGTCTCATCGTTGTCATTGAGATCGAGCAGCGCCCCGGCGGCATTGGCCAGGATCACCGCCGTCGAATTCGAGAGGCTGCCATCGAGTTGAACCGTTCCGCCGAGAATCGTCAACGGGCCGGTGAAGGTGTTGGTATTGGTGAGGTTCAGCGATCCCGTCCCGTCGAAGGTCAACCCGCCGGCGCCGCTGATGACGCCGTTGTAGGTCGAGGCGCCGTTGTCCTGAATCGTCAACGTCGCCCCGCCCAAGGAGACGTTTCCCCCCGCGGCTCCGCCCCCGCTCAGCGATCCGATCGTCTCATCGTTGCCGTTGAGGTTGAACAAGGCGGTTCCGCTGGTGCCCAACGACACGGCAATCGAGTCGGCCAGATTTCCGTTCAGCTGCACCTCGCCTTGAGTGATCGTGAGGGGCCCCGTGAATGTGTTGTTCCCGTTCAGAAACAGCGTGGTGTTTCTCAATTTGGTGATGGAACCACCCGCGCCGGTGATGTCGCCATTGATGATGCCATCGTCGATGCTGACGAACGACAGGTTGACGCCCCCGGTGTCGGAAAGATCGAGATTGCCGTTCAGCGTGAGAAGGCCGAAATCCGTGTCAAAGAGAATCGAACTCCCCGAGCCGGCGATATCGACGTTGACGACTTGATCGAACCCGGAATCGTTGTCGAGCGCGCCTCCGTCGCTGAGTTG
Source organism: Planctomycetota bacterium (assembly GCA_027295365.1). Taxonomy (GTDB): domain Bacteria; phylum Planctomycetota; class Phycisphaerae; order Phycisphaerales; family SM1A02; genus JADFSH01. The sequence goes on along the minus strand of JAPULD010000410.1, from coordinate 7,833 downwards.
AAGCAGGCCGGCCCCGTTGAGTTGATACGAACCGTTGGCGGCATCGAATCTTAGATTGGCAATATCCGTCAACACTGAATCCAGGTTGTTGACGATGTAGTTGCCCCCGCCCCCTTCGTTGCCGAACGAAAGTGTTACGTTCAGCGCCCCGTTCGGTACCAATCCGCCCGTCCAGTTCGAGGCGATGTTGAAATCATCGTTCGTCGCACCGTCCCAAGTGAACGACTGCGCATGCAGCGATGTACTCGTACACGGCAACTGCAGCAGGCACATCAACACAATGAACCGGAATGTATCCATTCGCCCGACAATCATGATCGGTACTCTTTCAAGATGACGGTCACAGGGCCGTCACTACAGCGTGCATCGACCAGCCGGTGAACCCGGATGAAGTGTTCATGAACTTCTTGGGAAGGTCCGGGAACATCCCGCCTCAGGCTTCGGGACATCAACATCAACTTGACATTGATTTCCATCGAAGCAAGCTACATCGGCTTCTCGTCGATCGTCTTGTCGTAGATCTCCAGCAGCTTGGTCTTGTCGAAGATCATCTCGTTGCGCGTCAAGCCGGTCAGTTCGTAGAAGGGCGTCAGCTCGATCGCGTCGCAGGGACAGGCTTCCTCGCACATGCCGCAGTAGATGCAGCGCAGTTCGTCGATGTCGAACTGCTTGGGGTACTTCTCACGATCGTCCCAGGGCGATTCCTCGGCGACGATGTGGATGCAGTTGGCAGGACACGCGGTGGAACACATGAAGCAGGCCACGCAGCGCACGCGGCCATCTTCATCGCGATTCAATCGATGCACACCTCGGAAGGTCGATCGTTCCTGACCCCCATCGAGCACATCGCGATCGTCGCGTTTCTCTTCCGGATATTGCACCACCCAGATGTTGTCCTTGCGTTTGCCTTCGCGTCCCGGACCCATGTTCTGGAAACAATGCCGCAAGGTCGTGCCCAACCCCTGGAGGATGGCAGGGATGAAAAGGGATTCACTCCGGTTGAGCTTCCTGGGCGTGACGTCGATGATTTCGGATTCGGGAATGGCCATGAAAGGTCGTTTCTCTACTCGAAGGAAGGTTTTCCAAGGTCAACTGGTCAGGATAATCGAAATTCGGATCCACAAGCCAATGAATGGGCCAATGGACTTCGAGAATCGATTCTCAGGCCCCCCACAGACAACTTTGAATGACTCAAATTTGACTGCTGGGGACGTTGCCCCACGCTTCAGGGAAGACTACATTGTATCGCTTGGTTTGTTAAATATTTCACAAAGTCGAAAACCCCCCTGACGACGTGAAAAATGAGCTTAGAACGATGTCCAAACGCCATTCTCGACGCAATCCTGAGGTCGAGGAGGAAATCCAAGTCGGATTTCGCATGGCTGGCATCGGGATGGAGGTTTCCTCACAAGTCGCGGCCGGAGCATTGCTGGGCTGGCTTGTGGATCAGTGGCTCGGTTCGGATCCCAAAGGGCTCCTGACCGGCTCGATCATCGGAATCGTGGTCGGCCTCTGGTCTCTGATTCGAAGAAGTATTAAGCTCCAAAAATTGCTCGATCAGAAATCCCCCCTCACCGGACGAGGCGTGCCTCTTCCCACCGAAGACGACGACACCAACGACGACGAAAACCAACCCTAGCGACCACCATCACCAATGCCCTTGACCATGATCAAAGAACCTGAGATTTCGATGCCCACGAAACGGCTCATTGTCGCCGTCTTGGTGGGTGCGATCGCCTCGTCACTGATTTGGATGCTGGTGGTTTCGATCGCCTCGTTGAGTCGCCAGACGATGTTGGCGGGTCCGGTCGGGGCCGGGCTTGTGGCCTTCACGACGTTGCTGGGCATTCTGGTCATGAGCCCCTGGCAAACAAGGGAAATAAGCCTCTGGTGGACGATGTGGCTCGCCTCCATGGTGCTGCGATTGCTGCTCACCCCGGCCCTTGCCTTCTTGCTATACTCCGCGACTTCGTTCAGCCCCGAGGCGATGTGCCTCGCCGTGGCGGCTTCATATTTTCTGACTCTCGGGGCTGAAGTTGTGGTGATCCAAAACCACGTGAGTTCAGTCCTCCAACCTTCGTAGAAGAAGGGTTCGATGCACGAGAATGCGATGCACATGCTGACTTTGGCCGCCGCGGATCCAATTGATCACGTCACCGATAAGTATCTGTTGAAGATCGGCGATACGCCCATTCTGACCATGCACATGGTCACGCTCATCATCGCCACTGGCATCATGCTCTGGGCGATGTGGACCGCCGCCAAGTCGATCGATACGGGTCCTGAATCCGATGGCAACGATCGCTACATCACCAAGGGTCGATTCGCCCAACTCATCGAAGCGATGGTCGTCTATCTCCGGGATGAAATGCTTGAGCCGGTGCTGGGCAAAGAACACACGCGACGCTACCTGCCATTCCTGTTGTCGCTGTTCTTTTTCGTGCTGTTCAACAATCTCTTCGGCATGATCCCGGTGATGGACTTTCTTCACTTGTTAGGGGCTCACAACACCTGGATAGGCGGAACCGCCACGGCAAACATCGCCATCACGGGGGCACTCGCTCTGGTTGCCTTTGTTCTAATAGAGGCACATGCTTTCCGTGAGCAGGGCGTCAAAGGCTGGCTCCTTCACAACTTCGGTGGTCTCGTCCCGGGACCCATCTTGTTGTTCCCGATCGCCTTGATCGTGTTCGTGGTCGAGATCGCGGGCCACTTCATCAAGCCCACCGCGCTGGCCATTCGCTTGTTTGCGAACATGGTCGCGGGACACACGCTCATGGCGGTGCTTCTGAGTTTCGGATACGCCGCCGTGGAAGCGGGTATGGGAACTTTTGGCATCGGAACCATTACCGTTGTAAGCGGGATCTCCGCCATCGTGGTCACCTTCCTCGAACTGTTCGTCTCATTCCTGCAGGCGTTCATCTTTATGTTCCTCACCGCGGTGTTCATCAGCCTCATGTCGCATGACGACGAGCATGAAGCAGGACACGAAGAGGACACGGTTGCCCATAGCGAACACCAATTAGCCACTGAAATGCAGGAAGCCGTGGCCCACTGAGTTTGAAACCCCATCCGTCGCTTGAATCGTGGGAAGTGCGGCGGAAGACATTGAGCAAACACCAGACGCGCCCCACCGCGTCACAGGAAAGAGTCGATCTCAAATGAAAAATCTGCTTGGTTTGATGATGTTCGCCTTCGTAGGCATGGCCTTGATTTCCCCTGAAACCGCCTACGCCACTCCCGGCGCCATGGCCACGTCGAACTTCGGTCTGGCCGGAATCGGTGCTGGTCTCGCGGCTGGCCTGGGTGTCATTGGTGCTGGTATCGGCATCGGCCTCATTGGTGGCAAGTCCGTGGAAGCCATCGCCCGTCAGCCCGAAATGGCCGGCCGCATCTTCATCAACATGATTCTGACGGCGGCCCTCGTCGAAGGCGTCGCGTTGTTCGCGGTCATCGTCGGTGTTATTGGCATGGGCAAGATCCCGAGTCCCACTGCTTTGCTTGGTGGCTAAGAACGATTCGGTACGCCCTGTTCACGATTGACCCGTGCGAGATATCTCGTACCTATTGAAGGTGTAACCCGATGAATTTGTGGTTTCTTCTTGCAAAGTCTGACGACGTCGAACACGCCGACGTGATGGCGATGAACTGGCTCCCGGCCGTGACCTCGCTGATCGTGTTTCTTCTTGCATTTGGCTTTCTGGCCAAAGTTGTCTGGCCCAAGATCACCAAGGGTCTTGATGATCGCGAGCGGAAGATCCGCGAGACGATTGCCGCCGCCGACAAGGCGAAGGAAGATGCCGAAAAGGCATTGGCCGAGTATCAGGAAAACCTGGTCAAGGCCCGCGAAGAAGCCAACGCGATGATCGCTCAGGCCAAGTCCGATGCGAAAGCCGCGGGCGAGGAACTGCGTCGAAGCAACGACGCGGATCTGGCCGAGATCAAGCAACGCGCCACCCGCGAGATCGAATCCGCCAAGCGAAGCGCAATCACGGAACTCCACGCCGAGGCCAGCATGTTGGCGACCGCCATCGCGTCGAAGATCCTTCAGCGAGAGATCTCCGCCCAGGACCAGCAAAAGCTCGTCGACGAGACACTGGGCGAAATGGGACGTCTGCAAGACAACTGAGCGGATCTCGCTCAACTTGAACGTGACTGAAAGCATTCGATGAAGCACACCGACGCACTGGCCCAGATATACGCCCGAAGCCTGTACGAACTGGCGGAAGCCGCCGGCGGGCAGGAAAAGATCGTGGAGATCGAGGACGAACTCGAACAGATCTGTGAACTGGCTCGCGCCGACCAGGTCTTTCGCGAGTTTCTCACTTCCCCCATCATCGACGTGAAACGACGGGCCGAGGCGATGCACCGGATCTTCAACGATCGCATCACGGATCTCGCCCTGCGGTTCCTGTTGGTGTTGAACGCCAAGGGCCGCGCCGGACATCTCGAATCCATCAGCACCGGCTATTCCCAACTCGTCCAGGCCGCCCAAGGCCGGGTCGAAGTCGATCTCTACACTCCAGGCCCCTTGGGTGATGAACAGGTCCAGAGCATCAAGCAACGAATCCAGCAGGCCATCGGCAAGGAGCCGGTCCTGCATCGCTTTACCGATCCCGACATGCTGGGCGGTCTCAAGCTCCGCATTGGCGATCAGCTCATCGATGGCTCCGTCGCCACCCGCATCCGCCGCATGCGTCAGAACCTGATGTCGTCCGGTTCGACCGACCTGCGGGAATCCTTTGACCGCATCGTCGATGGAGGAGACCAGATATGAACGCTCGACTCTTGACTTGCTTGCTCTGTCTTGTCGCCCTCACGAGCCATTCGACGGCCCGGGCCCACGACCCACCTGAAATCCCGAAGCTCGCGGTACGTGGCCTAGCGGAACTGGAGAAGCCGGCCGACCAACTGCGCATCTCCATCGGCGTGGTCAGCGAGGGCAAGGACGCAACTCAAGTGCTCCAGGAGAATTCGACCAAGATGAACGCGGTCGTCGAAGCGGTGAAGAAAGCCGGCGTAAGCACCGACGAGTACGAGACGGGACGCTTTCGCGTGAGACCCAAGTACACCCGCAGGCCTCGACAGGCCGATCCGGAATGGTCACCCCAGATCATCGGCTACGAAGTCGTCAACACGATCAACATCAAGACGAAGCAACTGGACTTGGTCGCCTCGATCATCGAGAACGCCAACAAGGCCGGCGCGAATTCGATCGATTCGATCGCATTTGACCTGTCCGACCCCAGACAATATCGAGCCGAGGCGATCGCGGTGGCGACGAAGCATGCCCTCGAGGACGCCAACGTGCTGGCTGACGCCGCCTCGCTCAGGCTGGTCCGAGTGATGTCCATCACCCTGGACAGCGCTCAACCCCAACCCCCCGCCCCGATGTCCAAGCGGGTCATGATGGCGAGTGGCGCCGCGGTCGCGAGCACCCCCATCGCACCCGGTGACGTAACGATCAGGGCGACCGTCAATGTCGTATACGAAGTCGCTTCCAAGGAATAACGACGAGTTTCTCCAACCCCGCCCCGAAGGCGGAAGGATCCATCCGTGAAGATCAAGACTGACGAAATCACCTCTGTCATCAAGCAGGAAATCGAACAGTTCAGCGCTGAACTGGAGATTTCCGAAGTCGGCCGCGTGGTCGAGGTCGGCGACGGCATCGCCCGCATCTATGGCCTCTCCAAGGTCATGGCCAGTGAACTGCTTGAATTTGAAACCGAGAACGGCACCGTCATGGGCCAGGCGATGAACCTGGAACTCGACACCGTCGGCGCCATCATCTATGGCAACTACCTCAACGTGAAGGAAGGCGACACCGTCAAGTCGACGGGACGCCTGCTGGAAGTCCCCGCGGGCGAGGCCCTCCTGGGTCGCGTGGTCGATCCCCTGGGTGTACCCCAGGACGGCGCCGGGGCCATCAACGCCTCGACCACCCAGAAGCTCGACATCGTGGCCCCCGGCATCGCGGCCCGCCAGCCGGTGACGGAACCCCTGCAGACCGGCATCAAGGCCATCGACTCGATGATCCCGATCGGTCGTGGCCAGCGTGAACTGATCATTGGCGATCGGAAGACGGGCAAGACCGCCGTGGCGATCGACGCGATCATCAACCAGAAGCAGTACTGGGGCACGAAGGATGCCGTCGTCTGCATCTACGTGGCCGTGGGCCAGAAGGACTCCACCGTGGCGGGCGTGATCGAGATCCTCAAGGAGAACGGCGCGATGGACTACACCATCGTGGTCATCGCCGGCTCTTCGAATCCGGCTCCCCTCCAGTACCTCGCCCCCTACGCCGGGTGCGCGATGGGCGAACACTTCATGCACTCGGGCACCGAGGAAGGCAAAACCCTCGCCAGCGGCGCGCCCTATCCCAAGCATGTGCTCTGCATCTACGACGATCTTTCCAAGCAGGCCACGGCGTATCGCCAGCTTTCGCTGTTGCTTCGTCGTCCCCCGGGTCGCGAAGCCTACCCGGGCGATGTGTTCTACCTTCACAGCCGCCTGCTCGAACGTTCCACCAAGCTCTCCGACGCCAATGGCGGCGGATCGCTGACGGCCCTGCCCATCATTGAAACCCAGGAAGGTGACGTCTCGGCGTACATTCCCACCAACGTGATTTCGATCACGGACGGCCAGATCTACCTCCAGCCTGAACTCTTCGCCGCGGGCGTTCGCCCCGCGATCAACGTGGGCATCTCGGTGTCCCGCGTGGGTGGCAACGCCCAGATCAAGGCGATGAAGGAAGTGGCCGGCTCCTTGCGTCTGGACCTCGCGGCCTATCGCGAACTCGAAGCGTTCGCCCAGCTCGGTACGGAACTCGACGCGACTTCGCAACGTCAACTTGATCGAGGCAGCCGCATGGTCGAGATGCTCAAGCAGGGTCAGTACCAGCCCTTCGACGCGATCGACCAGTGCCTTTCGATCTTTGCCGGGGCGAAAGGCTACCTCGATGACCTGGCCATGAATACGGTCCATGCGTTCGAGTCGGACCTGCAGGAACATTTCAAGACGACCAAGAAGGACCTTCGAGACAAGCTGGTCGAAGCCAAGAGCTTCAAGGGTCTCGAAGATGAGTTCAAGGCGGCCTATAAGGAATTCAAAGAGAACTGGACCGCCCCCGGGGCCTGAGCCCACCCCCATCACGATTTCCCATAAAAACCCGCGCACGCGGGTTTTTTTGCATTTTATGAAAAAAGGCGCAGTCATCGACATCTTGCGGCATATCTGCTTGATGAATCGGTGAACGAAGTGCCTTGATGGGCCTTGGTCGCCTTGTTGAATCCGTATTGAATCCACCTCGCTTCAAAGGGGACGACGAATCCATGTATCACACGACCCGAACTTGTAAGGACAATTCCGACATGAAAGTGAGTCGGAAGGGTCTGGCTCGACTCACTGTTTGCCTATTGGGTCTGCTCAGTCTGTCTACCACAGTCCATGGGCAATGCGACCCGGGCGAGATCTTTCTCGATGGCACCTATGCCGTGGGCGAAGAGCCTGAGTCCGTCGCGATCGGCGACTTCGATGGCGATGGCATCCCCGACCTCGTCGTGGCCAACCTCGTCAGTGACAATGTGAGTGTGCTGATCGGCAGAGGCAATGGTTCATTCGCCCCCCACGCCACCTACAACGTGGGAGACAGCCCGTACTCCGTCGCGATCGGCGATTTTGACGATGATGGCGTCCTCGACCTCGTCGTGGTCAACGCTGGCAGCGACGACGTAAGTGTATTGTTGGGCTATGGCGACGGCACATTCGCCTCCCACGTCACCTATGCCGTAGGCAATGCTCCGTTTTCAGTCGCGATCAACGACCTCGACGGGG
>JAPULD010000041.1 GCA_027295365.1 Planctomycetota bacterium | reverse complement strand
TGAGAAGCTGATAGAGCAACACGCCCAGCGAGTAGATGTCGCTCCGGGTGTCCACGTCCAGAGCGGTCATTTCCGCCTGCTCGGGGCTCATGTACTCGGGCGTGCCGATAAGCTGGCCCTGCTCGGTGAACAGCGTATTCTCGGTCAGCTTCTGATGGATCGCCTTGGCCACGCCGAAGTCGATCACCTTGGGCACGGCCTCGCCGTCGCGGACCGAGACGAGAATGTTGGTGGGCTTGAAGTCGCGGTGGATGATCCCCTTCTGGTGGGCATGCTGCACGGCGTGACACACTTGCATAAACAGGTTCAGTCGCACATCGATGCTCAGTCGATGCGTATCGCAATGTTCCGTGATCGGCACTCCCGCCACGTGCTCCATGACGAAGTAGGGACGACTTCCCGCTTCGGGAGGCGTCACCCCCGCATCGAAGATCCTGGCCACATTCGGATGGTCCATCATGGCCAGGGCCTGGCGCTCCGCCTCGAAGCGGACCATGACCTGCTTGGAATCCATGCCTGGCTTGATGAGCTTCAACGCCACGCGGCGCTTGACCGGCTCGGTCTGATCGGCCAGATAGACCACCGCGAAGCCGCCCTCGCCGAGAACCTCCCGAATGACGTAATGGCCGATGCGGTCACCTGCACTGAATTCGGAGTTCGAGTGTTCGGATGCCACGCCCCCCGGAACAGTCCCGGCCAGGAACTGATCCGGCATCTGCGCATCGCGCGCAATCAGGCGACGGACCGCCTCCACCACCGCGCCATCCGCCTGTCGCGCGAATAACGCCTCCCGATCGTCCGGCGGCAGATCGAGCGCCTGCTCAAACAACTCGTCGATACGATCCTCGTACTCACTCATCAACGTCCCATCCGGTTTGAGGTTCCGAAACTCCACCAAATGTCGCATCGCTCAATGTATCGTACAGCCAGGCGCGGACGAATCGCGATTCGGCTCAAGGCATGTTTGTGTGAATTTTCGGTGAATGCACGAAACGGGGTGAGTGGGATTTCTACAGAGCGCTCCCGGTCTTTTTTCTTTACTTGGTCGTCGTGGATCGATCGTGGCTGCCACACGAATATCTGAAGCCGCTACTCACGGTGTTTCTCAGGTCCAGTTAGAAAGGATGATGAGAAGGTCGGTGATGTTCACATGGGTGTCGCCGTTTGCATCGGCTGCGCAAGAGTGGCATGATCCCCAGTCGGATAGGACGATCAGCAGATCGCTGATACCGACAAGGCCGTCGCCGTCAACATCTCCGGGCGGGACAATTCGCACGCAATCGGATGCGGAGAAGGGTGTGCCGTCGAGCAGGCTTCCGGTAACGGTCAGTTCGACGAACTCCGGGCCCGTCGACGCCAGGTCCGTGGCAGTTCCGAGCTCCTGAATATCGAACTTGAGCATCAGGTCAATGATGGTGTCTCCGTCCGAGTCATGGCAATCGCAGAGTTCACCGTCGAACGGCGTGGCCACGTCCTCGAATACCACGGGCGGCCCGGGTGGTCCGTTGTTCGGCGCGGCCGATCCCGTGTCGGTTCCGAGACGGACGCTGGACAGGTCGATCTCGGTGACGTCAAAGTCGACGGTTCCCAACACCGCGACCGGTAGCCGACCGTGTGACTTTAAGTTCAAGGGATTCGGGCAGCTGCCTGGCCTGATATCAGCCGATGCGATTCGTAGTGGAGCAACGATGCGCTGGACCACACCAGTGTTGCCGAACGGCGCGAGCGCAGTAGATCCGCACGCATATATCTCGCCCGCCTCGTCCTCGCCGAAGCCCTTAAGGAATAGTCCGTATGGCACGTCATCGGCGCCGATCTGCAATTCCCGAATCTCGAAGCTGTCAAGCGCGGGTTCGATCAGGTAATACAGGCGGCCGGAGGGCACGACGAACTGGGCGCTGAAGTCGCCGAAAACATACCTGCCGAACAGGCTGGGCGACGCCGAGCCACGGTAGACGAACCCACCGATTACGGTGATTCCACCTTCATCGTGCGAGTATTCCACGATCGGGTCGAGGAGCGGCTCTCCGAGCGGGCCGGTGTCGGGGCAGCTAGACGGCGGGTCGAGCGGGTTGAAGGGGTCGAAACAGTTGAAGCCCTCACGAACCACCCAACCGTAGTTGCCGCCCTTGACCACGATGTTAACTTCCTCGAAGAGGTTCTGACCCACGTCTGCCAAGAACAGCCGGCCGTTGCCTCCGGGACCATCGTCGAAGGAGAACTTATAGGGATTGCGCATGCCGTACGCGTAGATCTCGTCCAGCCCCGGACCTCCGACGAACGGATTGTCGGGCGGAATGGCGTAGGCGAGTGATGCCTGTGGCGCACTGTCCACATCGATTCGCAGGATTCCTCCAAGCGCGGTTTCGATGTTCTGCCCGTTCCCGAACGGCCCATGTGAAGGCGGGCTGTCAGCGAGACCGTCATGAGCCCCGCCACCATCGCCGAGAGTGAAGTAGAGAAATCCGTCCGGACCGAATTCGACGGTTCCCGCATCGTGGTTGAACTGCGGCTCGTCGATGGTGAACAGGACGATCTCTGAACTGGGGTCCGCAAGATTAGGGTTACCTGAAAGCACCGAGAACTCCGACAGCACCTCCGAGTGGCATCCTCGTGACGTACCAAAACAGGGCTCACCGGGTGCCCCGTCTCTCGGTGCGCTATACCGCACGAAGAACCGACCATTTGTCGCGTAGTCCGGATGAAAGGCCAACCCGAGCAGACCACGTTCATCAAAGAAGGGGTTAAGTTCCGGAAGCAGGTCCGAAATGTCAAGGAACGGTGTTGGTAAGAGCGTTCCGTTGTCGACAATTTGGATCTGCCCCGATTGCTCCCAGATGAACAGTCGGCCGGACCCGTCTCCGGCGTGTGTGACGCCCAGCGGTGCGATTAGGCCGGACACGACGGTCTCGAGTTCGATCACGACATCTCCCTTTGGGATCTGCGCGACCACCGATTCGGCGGCAAGTAATCCTGAGATCATCGAAATCAGACGATTGGAAATGAAACGTGATGCCATCATGATCTTCATCCTCCCTGTCGAAATGGATTTTTTACTCCAGCTCCTCTAGTTCAATAGCAAGCGCCTCGCGCAGTCTTTCCAACGCATCGCCAGTCAGCAAGGTCCCCATGTTCCAAGCAGAACCAGAGCGATTCCTTGTCCCGTCGGCGTTACTGAAGACCTTGTTGAGGGTGCGCAAGAAGATCTGGGTTTCGGGGGCATTGAGGTGGAGGTGAGTGCCCCTATTGCTTCCGTGCAGCACTAATTGTACCACTGTGTCACCTGTTGGGAACCTATGAATCTAACGATATGGAAGCTGTCGAGATATCGGAGGTTTTTAGGGTCAGAATCCCACATTCACCGCCCAATGTGATTCGATCACCCGATCCGGGCTTCCACCGCCGCCCGGGCCTTCTTGGCCTCTATGAGAACCTAGGCAACTTGTCAATCATTGAAGCAGTAATCGGAATCGATGTCCGCACTGTTTGTTGAGGCACTTCACCCATGACAGAGCTGTGCCATCTCCCTGATCGGTGATCGCTTGTTCAAGAAATTGAGCCGGGCAAAGGAGACAGGGTTTCAAAATCGACTGTGCCGCCAATTCAGCCGGGATGTGAGATTGATCTATCCAATCTGACCCCACCGCAGACCGAGTTTACGCTGGATAGTCTGAAGCAGAGCAGTACAGTTTTGCAATTGGAAACGATGTATTGTGAATCATATTGATAAGGCTTATATGCCATTGTTCGAGTTCCGTAGCGTCAAATACTCGGAGTTCACCTTCAGACCATCGCGTCGCGAAAATTGACTTTGATCGATAATGGTAGTTGACCTCCCAACGATTGTGGATTCCAAGATTGCGTACAAGAGCCATTTCTTCAGCATGGTCAATAGTGCTGGCGTCAAATTGAAAAGTGAGACCTGTGCATTGTTCGAGAATCTCGATTTGTCTCCGGATTGCAGCAAATCCGAGTCGCTCTAAATTCTTCTGAGCGTTGTTCGATAAAGTCGGACCGCCGATTTCTGTGTTGCCGTGTTGGGTGAATGCTGCGAGTTTGTCAATGTACCAATCCCAATGGCTTCGCAAAAGAATAAGTACGTTTTGGTACACGAACCGTGAAAAGATTGATTGATATTTTTGAAGAAGCGCCCACGCTTCATCGTTGTGGATTTTTTCGAGTCCACCGTCAAAAAGTTCTTGTTCAACTTCAGCTAACCCGTTTGGCAATCGAATACGCTGACCAGTCGCAATGTCCATAAAGGCGATATGGTAGATCGATGCCTGCATAAACTCCTGTGTTTGAAGCGCAATTTGAACAGGGAACGGATGCGTCTTGTCGTTGGGTTCTCTGCAGACGAATGGAAGGGGAATTCGCATCTGATGGGTGAGTCATGAGTATGACAAATATCAATGAATTGACTGATATGCCAAAGATGAGGAGTCTCGCTTTCTCACCAGTGTAACGGCTGTTGTACGGACTGAACCAAGGCTTCGCTCAAGTGATGATGGCTCACTTCACCAGTTTAGAGCGAATCAGGATTATTGATCAGTGCTCCTTTCCACTCGTATGCCGACCATCACGGCCCGTTCAGATCTGACCACCCAATCCAGAATTCCGTGTACGTATTGGACGAAAGAGCTTGAGATTGGAACTATTCGGCCAAGAAGGACCCCAGTGCTAATTCGCGCTAACCAGTGGGTTCGTTAACTAAAGAGCTAGAGAGTTTGAGAGGGTTGGCCACGGGGCGCGAGAATAACCCCCATGGTTCGTCTCGGACCCCGAGATTCCGATTTCAAAACGGAGAGCGCCCCCGGATGATGGGAATGGCCGTAATCCTTGTAGAGACGCGGCTTTGAATAAATGGGTCGGCCAACCACTCGAGAGCCAACCCCGTTAACCAAAAGACCCTCGCATTTCCGCGAGAGTCGTTGAAGCTTCCCGAGCCGAACCCTCTTCAAACTAAAAAACATAGAGCGCACGGTAATTTCTTTGCATGCTGAAAGTTGTGGATAAAGAAGACCACGACCACGCTCAAGGCGATCAGCATGGCCGGGATCAGATGGCGCCTCGTCTTGCTCAACACCTCGTCGTGTTTCTCTTGATCACTCACTCTCATGCACTTGGCCTCAATTTGATCTGCAGCTCATCCCTTGCAGGCAATGTCCTTCTGTTTGAATCGACCGCCCAAGATAGCGTATCGCGGCTTTTTAGCCCCATAAACACCGGTCGAACGACTTGACTGACGAATCCGATTACCGGAAAATACTCAAGGCAATAATCGTTCTAGACGAAACGTTCTCAAAGAGATGATTGGCAAACATCGTACATTTCGATTGCTCACGGTCATGTACATGGCCTTGATGATACCCATCTGCTGTTGCTTCGGCTCAGCGTTGACCGCCGCCTGCTGTGCACCGGAGCAGGTACAGGAGCAACCCCTCACTGAACGACCGCATGATCATGGTCATCACGACCACGACGAGAAACATCCTGAGGGGGAACAGGACAATGACGATCCGAATCCGAGTCAAGAGCATGATGGTTCTTGCGACTGTGGATGTGATAGTTCGATGGATCGCACCACCCCCACGAAGGTTTCAGAGAACCTCTTCTGGTCAGTAACCATTGTCCAAGGCCTGCCAAACGAGGATTTGCAGCCTCGTCATCGCTTCCAGGGATTGTGCCTCCACCAACAGGTTTTTCCGCCGACGTGCAATTCGCTCTTGAGGCAGCATTGCGCGCTGTTGGTATAGCACCCCCCCTTCCATCAGTCGTCAATCGTGCGAACAGACCGCTGTAGCGTACGCATGTCGCATGAACTACTGCACGAAACTGACGACTGCAGATCTCAGACAATTCAACTCTCCATTTATCCCCGATCGGAGGTTCTCATGAACCGTCGACAGCTCTATCCAATAGCGATTCTGCTGGTCATCCTCGTCGCCATTGCTCTGCCCTTGTTCGCACACGAAGGACACGGCAAGGGTGAGATTGCCCCTTTTGACCTCGATACACCTCGGAAGGTATCGCCGGAGACCGCCGCCCACATCGGTCTTCAGACGGCGGAGGTCGATTTCGGCAAGGTCGAAGAGATCATTCGTTTGACAGGTATCGTCCGCCCGGTTCCCGATCTCGTTCAGTCGGTCGCATCCCTCATCGACGGAGCCGCAACAAGGGTTCTCTCCCAAGTCGGTGATGTCGTCGAGCAAGGCGATCTCCTGGTCGAGATCCATTCTCCACAATTGGCTCAATACATTTACGAACTCCGAAAACTCGAAACAGAATATTACCAGCTCCAGAGTGAGTTGGCCCGCGCGCGGTCGAGTATTGATGAAATCTCGGTGCAATTCGAAGCAGCGACTGAGTTTGCTTCCATTGCAGACGCTGAATTCAGCCGCCTTCAGGACAACGAAGATGCCGTCGCGACAAATTTGCTCAGCGAAAAGCAGGTGGCCGCGGTACGAACCGGCAGCGAAGCCCGGCTCAAGGAGATCGAGTTATCGCTTTCCCGCCGACAGCTCGATGCCCTGACGGACCAAGCGGAGGCCATGGTGCAATCGCAGGCCGCCTTGCAGGAAGTCATCGCCTCGATCCGGAACGACAACCGAAACGGAACCGTGAAACAGGTCGCCTCGGGCGGCATCGTCCATTCAGTGTTGTCCAGCCCTGAAGATGCACCACCAGATCGCATCGGAGTCGTGCGCCTCTATTCTCCGATCAACGGGGTTGTCATCAAACGCCATATCCATGGCGGTCAGGGTGTCGAGGCCGGGCAGACGCTCTTTGTGATTGCCGAATATTCCCGCGTTCAGATCGAAGGCGAATTGCCGGAATCGCTCGTCGCTCGATTGGATCAAGCCTCCGGCAATCAGGTTCGGATACGACGTGCCTCGAGCGGCGAAAATGACCTGATCGGGACCGGTACGGTTCGATTCATCAGCCCCGTCATCGACCCGATCAAGCGCACGACGCATGTCGTCATCGAAGCGGACAACCCCACCGGATCACTTCGTGATGGCCTCTTCGTCGATCTGTCGATTGTGCTGCGTGAAGAGCCCTCGGCCGTAGTCGTGCCCGCATCTGCCGTCGTGGTCAAAGGACCGATGCACTTCGTCTTCGTCAAGGACGGCGATTTCTACAAGAAACAGGACATCAACCCGGGCTACAGCGATGATCAATTCGTTGAAGTACTCGATGGTGTGTTCCCCGGCGATGTGGTCGTCACCCGCGGCGCGTACAGCTTGACGCAGCTCCGTCCCAAATTAGAGGAGGCGGACACTGACGAGGACACGAATGAAGAAACAAGTGAGAGTGTAGAAAACGACAACTCACGTGACTCCGGCTGAATGCGAAAGGATTTGCCGTGCTCAAGGCCATTGTCAGATATTCTCTCAACAACCGCGTGATGGTGCTTTTGGCCACGGTGGCACTTTGCGTGTACGGGGTCGTGACGGCATTGTCTCTGCCAATTGACGTCCTGCCGGACTTGAACCGCCCCACCGTCACGATCTTGATCGAAGCACCCGGTCTGGCTCCTGAAGAAGTCGAAGTCCAGGTGACCTATCCCATCGAGACGGTGATGAACGGGGCCGCCGGGGTCGAGCGGGTGCGCAGCGTATCGGGCATCGGCTTGACCGTCATATACGTCGAATTCGACTGGGGAACGGACATTCGATTCAATCGCCAGGTGGTGCAGGAGCGAATCAATCAGGCGGCAGAGCGACTGCCCGAAGGCATTACCCCCTTCATGGCTCCGATCAGCTCCATCATGGGCGAGATCATGCTGGTGGGTGTCACCAGCGACTCGCTGTCACCCATGGACCTTCGAACCATGGCCGACTGGACCATACGACCGACACTGCTGGCGGTCCCTGGCATTGCGCAAGTCACGGTGATGGGGGGCGAACTCAAGCAGTTTCAGGTGCGAGCGGACCCGGAAAAACTCCGCCTCTACAACCTGACCTTTGAGGATTTGGAAAAGGCCATCGAAGAGAGCAACGAAAATTCCGGCGGCGGCTTTATCGTCGGCGAAAATGAAGAACTCATCGTACGCAACCTGGGCCGCGTGCGCACCATTGATGACATCAAGAACGCCCTGGTCGTCGCGCGCATAAGTGAAGGCGTGATGGTGCCCGTCCGCGTCCGGGATGTCGCTCGGGTCATCGAGGCAGGATCGCCCATCAAGCGGGGCGATGGATCGATGAACGGGAAGCCTGCGATCATCATGGCCATCTCCAAGCAGCCTCACGCGGATACCCGTGAATTGACGGCGCGAATTGATGAAATACTTGAACAATTGAAGCCGAGCCTGCCCGAAGGTGTCATCGTCAATGGAGATCTCGTCCGCCAAGCGCACTTCATTGAAAACGCCAATAAAAACGTCGTCGAAGCGCTTCGAGACGGTGCAATCCTGGTCGTGATCATTCTGGCCTTGTTCCTTCTCAATTTCCGCACCACCTTCATCACGCTCACGGCCATTCCGCTATCCCTGCTGTCGACGTTCATCGTGTTCAAGATGTTGGGGGAATCGATCAACACGATGACCCTGGGCGGGATCGCAGTCGCCATCGGCGAGTTGGTGGACGACGCCATCGTCGGGGTGGAAAACGTCTATCGCCGACTTCGAGAGAATCGCGGCGCCGAATCGCCCCAACCGGTCATTCGCGTCATCTACAAGGCCACCTCCGAAGTCCGAGGCCCGATCGTCATCGGCACCACGATCGTGCTTCTCGTCTTCCTGCCCCTGTTCGCCTTGCCGGGGCTGTCGGGTCGGCTGTTTCAGCCTCTGGCCATCGCCTACATCGTGTCGATCCTCGCGTCGATGGTCGTCTCCCTCACCGTCACCCCGGTCCTCGCGTTCTACATGCTTCCGCAAATGAAGCGCATGTCACACACCGAAGACAGTTTCGTGCTGGGGGCGTGCAAGTGGGTCGCACTCAAATGCTACGACTTTGCGCTGCCTCGACCGCGACTGGTCATCGGAATCGGTCTGGCTTTCATTCTCGTGGCGGCCATTCGCATGGCGTTCATCGGAACGCAGTTCCTGCCCAGCTTCAACGAAGGTACGGCCACCGTGAATACGGTCGCTCAGCCCGGAATCTCCCTCATCGAATCCAACCGGCTCGGCACGCTCGCCGAAGAATTGATCTTGTCCATTCCCGACGTCAAGAGCACCGGCCGTCGAACGGGAAGGGCCGAGCAGGACGAGCACGCGGAGGGCGTCCATTACTCTGAGATTGATGTCGATTTCTGGACACAAGAAGAAACCAAAAACCCCGAAGAGCATGTCACCTACGACGGGCGAAAGCCCCCTTCGGCCCTCCAACCACGGGAGATCGTGCTAGCCGAGATACGTGAAAAGTTGAGTGACCTTCCGGGCATTTCTCTCAACATTGGCCAGCCGATCAGCCACCGCATTGATCATCTCGAATCAGGGGTTCGGGCCCAGATCGTACTCAAGATTTTCGGGCCCGAACTCCAGGAACTTCGGCGGCTCGCCGAAGAGGTCAGGTGGGCGGTCGACGGCCTGCCCGGCGTCGTCGATCTTCAGGTTGAAAAGCAGGTTCTCATCCCCCACGTACGAATTCGCATCGATCCGGATGAGGCGGCTCG
>JAPULD010000409.1 GCA_027295365.1 Planctomycetota bacterium | reverse complement strand
TGAGTTTGAGGAAATGATTGGGGGTCTCGAAGGAGACTCCGATCCGTTCATAGTCATCCGATGACCATGACGCCACATCCTTATTACGAATCCGAGCCTGGCCTTCGTATCGTTCGAGCAGGCCGATGAGGATTTTCTGGGTCGTGGACTTTCCGGCTCCGCTGGGGCCAAGGAAGCCGAATATTTCCCCTTGATCAACGGTGAAATCGACACCCCGCACCGCGTGCGTCGTCGATTTTTCGTACGTGAAACTGAGATCGTGGACATCGATCATGATGTAGCGCTCCGAATCGGGGCGGGTAAGAATCTTCCTGCCAACCGCGTGGTCGTGGGGAAGGTCTGGAAGGTTCATTTCCTACCAGAGAAAGAAACGAATTTTTACCACTTCCCCAATTGGACATCCAACCGGCTGGCGTATTAAAGAAACCCTAGTGTCCACGAAAGGATAAATCAGCCCGCCCGATAATCAATTTTTTGCGATTCTACACAACTCCTAATCGAGTTCTTCCCCCCATCTCGCAAGGCTTTACATCCGCCTGAAGGCTGATGACCCCCGACTCTTGAGTGCAGTCATTATTGCGCCGATCCAAGAGTGGCATTTTCGCCTATTGGCCATTGACCTGGAGGGATTTCGTGGCGTTTCATCTTCCTGCTCAGGACGACTTTGTTGACCTCAACGAACCGATGAAGCAATCTACGTTGCTGAAGTCGGCGGCCACGTGGTTGTACCTGATGTTGGGAGGCTTGCTGACCACTTTCATCTGGTATGGATTGACGCCAGTCCCGGAACTGATGCCAGGCGGAATCCTCACCGGCCTGGTCTGGATCGTGGTGATGATCGGAATCGCCAGCCGCGCCCAGGCCCGTCGCCTGAGCGTTGAATTGGACGCCGCCAAGGCGTTCGAGCAATCGATCACAACCCACCGGGGCCGAGGCGTCGAGGGCGACCCAGAAACATCGTCAGCGACCCGATTGCGTCATGTACCCGCATGGCTCGTGTTTGTGATGGGTTTGACCGGGGTGGCCTTGATCTGGGAATTCAATCGATTCGAATTCTGGCTGGGCGAATCCGCAACGTTGATTGTCGGGGCATCGATCGCCTCGATGTTGGCTCTGGCGGTGGCCGCCAACACCCTCAATCGACGCAAGGCGAAGCGATTGGACAACGAGTTTCGCATCCATCGCGACAGCGAACAGGCCACGCTCGACACGTTGCGATCCCTGGATGTGATGTTCAGTGTCTGCCTGCCCACGGGAGAGCGAACCGAATTCAACAACCGATTTCTTGAATTCGTGGGTCGCCCCTTCGAGGAACTGAAGGGGAACGGGTGGCTTGAAATCGTGAGTCCAGGCGATCGGCAGCAGGTGCTCGACGCCGTGCGTCGTCCATTGGGCCCGAACGAAAAGCGACGCACGCTTGAATATGGTCTGCAGCATCGCCATGGACATGAGCTGAGGGTCCGCGAGACCTTGACACCCCGGACTGATGACAAGGGTCATCTCATCGAGTACATCGGCGCTATCGTTGACGTGACGGAGCAAGTGCAGCTTGCCATGGCCCAGGAAGAATCGATCGCCTCCATGCGTGAGAATCTTGCCAAGGCGAAGGATGAACTCTCCAAGACGAAGACCTCGCGCAATCGCTTCCAGAAGAATCTGGATGAGTCCAGAGCGGACGTCAAGCATCTGACGGAACTCGTCGAGCATAGCAAAGCGAAGATCGCTGAAGCCGAGAACACTGCAAAGAAGAGCGTCGAGAAAGTTGAAAACGCCATCCAGGGAAGGCTCAATAAGCTTCAAGGTGAGTTGAAGACAGTTCGGACTGAGCACAAGTCCGCCCAATCGGAGAATCGCAAGCTCACGAGCGCATTCGAGACGATGAAGACCGAGATCGCCGAATTCAGGAAGCAAGAAGGCGAACTTCGGGATCAGATCGCCATGAACATTCAGGATCTGCGTGAAGCCAATGCCGATGCGGCTGATGCGAGAAACAAGGAAGCCCAGCAACGCGCCAAGACCAACGATTTCGCGCGGCAGCGCGACGAGTTGGAATCGAAGCTGTCCTCGAAGTCCGATCACGATGTGACGCTGCAGACCGAGTTGGAACGGGCACTGGCTCAGCGGGATCAACAGCTGAATGACGCCCGGGCCCACATCGAAGGTCTGGGCATGGAAATGGCGGAGCAGTCCACCCGCATCGATCGGGAGGTCTCGCCGACCCGGCTGGCCGACCAGTTGCGACGCCAGCTTGATGGCCTGTCGAAGATGAACGAGACCCTGGGCGAAGCTTCGCTCCAGGGACCCCATCGCGATGCATTGCACAACACAACCGCGGCGATCCGCATCATGCAAGGGCTGGTCGATCAGGCCCTCGGCCTTGATCTGGACGAAGTGAAGATCAAAAAGAACACCGGATCATCCTTCGATATGCGTCAGACGCTGGGGGGTGTTCATGAGTTCCTGGAGGATGATGCAAAGCGTCATGGCGTCAACCTCGAGATCGACGTGGCGGCCAACGTGCCCGGGCTTGTGTATGGTGATGACATTGCGCTGCGCGAGGCGATGATGTCATTGACCCGATCCGCTCTGGCCTTGATCAAGGAAGGCACGCTCAAGGTCAAGCTCACCGAGGATCTGAGCACCGACGCCCACACGACCCTGCGCTGCGAATTCACCAACGCCAGCGCACGAGTGAAGGCTGAACACGTTGAATCAATGATGGCCTTGAATTCCACCGACCAGGAACTCCCCAATGCCATCAAACATCCGATTCAACACCAGGCGGCCCAGGCGTGGCGGATCATCCGACATCTTGATGGCAGTCACGGATTCATGATGCCCGACCAAGGCGGCTTCACCGTCTGGTGCACGTTCAATGTGGGGCGTGTCGGGGCCGCGGCGGGTCTGCAGGTGGCGGCGCTCCCGGAGACATCCATCGCACCGCCTGTTCAAGAAACCCCCATGGTTGCTCCACCTGACCCTCGACCATCTCCGATGGCGACGACTCCATTGCAACCTGTGGCGAATCCAATCGTTTCTCCCCCGCGACTGAATACGGATCTGAGCAATATGCCTCGGTTACCCCAGGAGTTCCTCGACTGCAATCTCGGCAAGGTGATCGAGCTTGGCGTCAGTGGCGTGCGGGTCCATGCTTCTCGTAAACCGAAGACGGAAACGCTGACCATCACGATCGACACGCTCGAACTGGAAGCCAAGGTGGAGTGGACCAAGAAGCTGAGTGGACGCAAGCACGACGTGGGACTTGCCTTCGTCAACCTGAGCGCCGATCAGCAGAAGAAAATCCTCGCGATCGCCATGTCACACCGGCGAATCACGACGTTGCTGGATCGCGATTGATCACCACCCCCCCACCAGCGTAACTCAATCAACGCATCCGGGTCACTTCTCGAAAAGCCCTGCCTTCGCCATGACCATCAGGGTCCCGAGAAATGGATCCTTCGTATTGAAGATTGACAAAAGATCGCGATGCTCTTCGATGATGCGGCTGAAGTACTCCATCATCTGATCGAGCATGATCACTTCATAGCGAACCTTTCCCTCAGGTGGAGTTGAGCCAAAGGCCATGAGCCTGACCCTTGCTTCTGGTTTGTCGTTGCGAGCCTCCCCCCGGGCGAGCAGATCATCCACCAGATGCGTCACTTGCTTGTCGTTGAAGGCTCCGAATCGCTTCAGTGCCGCACGCATGACCCGCCCGTGCGTGGCGGCTGCATTGAGTTCTGCTCGCCCCTCCTTCACTTCGCCAATGATGAATTCCAGACAGTCGGGCTCGTTTTCGAGTGTCGGGTCCTGCAACTTCAGATCCACATCCTTGCGTCGTCGGCCCCCGGATCGAGGCGCGCCGGTCATGATGCCCTTGGAGCCGGGAAACCGGACCGCCAGGATATCGAGGTCGGTGGACATTCGCGCCGATCCTCCCTTGAGCGCTTCCATGACCGGCACTTCGGTCATGGTGAAATAACCATTGGCCTGCAAATACGCTCGCACCATCGCCACTGCGGGATCCATGTCAGACTCCTCGATTGATCTCGTAACATACCATGGAGCCCATGGTGCCGTGGATTTGAAGAGAATCCAAACGCTTCTGAATTGAACCGGCTACGCACAACGAGAGGGGCGCGACGTATTCAAGTCGCCCTGCCGCCTGGTCAATGCAAGCGATTGACGCCTGGACAAAAAATCCTACGATTCCAAGCCCACTGGAGATCAATCAATTGCCTTGTTGAACGATCACCCAGCCACCCTGCAAGCTCAGATTCTCGCTGGACCGGAACAATCGCTTGTCAAGAGCCCCGTTTGACCATTGCCTCCAGATAATGGTGTTTCCACCCGATTTGGTCTGCGTCGCGGTAAAACCGAGAAGCCGATTGGTGTTTCCCTGGGCATTGGCGGCATCGGGAATTCGCGACAGGACGTCGATCCCGAGCAGGATGACAAAGACCAGCATGATCATTTCCAGTCGAGTGGTTCTACGCTTCATCGCTTTCTCCTTGAAGTTAGGTCGCCCCTTCCGACGAATAGACACAATCCTTCGCTAATGCTTCCAAAGATCCGCGACGATTTGCAGCGCCTTCTGGATCTCCCCTCTGACGTATTCCCCCGTGGCCTGAGGTGAGAGCATGTGCTCTTCACAGAGCGAAAAATACGAAGCTTCCAGATCGGACATGAACCCGGGCCGCTGCATTCCGTAATGCGTCAACAAGGCTCGCTCAAGTTTCCCCGGCTCGTCCCGGTAGACTGGGGGTAAAAATTGTATCAACGTGTCCAGCGCGGCGCGAAGCGTCTCCTCGTCATTCGAGCCTCCCTTCGAAGTCTGCGCCTTCGCTTTCTTTTTTT
>JAPULD010000408.1 GCA_027295365.1 Planctomycetota bacterium | reverse complement strand
CGCGAATCGGGCACGTTGCTGTCGGCGACCCAGCCGTGAATGAGGCGATCGTTGAGCTTCGCCTCGATCCGCCGGCGGGCCCCATAGGTGCCCAGCTTGGCGATCGTGATGATCTTCTCGACGAAGGGCGCCACCGCCTTGGCCTTGGCCAGCGTGGTCTCGATCTGGCCGTGCTCGAACAGCCCCGCCGCCAAATTCTTCATCATGGCGCTGCGATGGTCGCTGTCGCGGTTGAACTGTCTTCCGTGGATGCGGTGTCGCATGGCGGGTCTATGGTAGCAGGCCCGATCAGGCCTGGCTCTGCGCCTGCTCCTGGGCCTCAGGGAGTTGCATTCCGAGGCTCAGCCCCATCTCGTCGAGCTTGCGCTTCACTTCGCGCAGCGACGTCTTGCCAAAGCTGCGAACCGACAGCAGCTCGGGCTCTTCCTTCTGCACGAGCTCTCCGACGCTCCGGATGTCGGCCGACTCGAGGCAGTTGCCGGCCCGGACCGAGAGGTCGAGCTCGCCGATCGGCATGCTCAGCTTACGGAGCAGCTCCTCGTCCACGCTGGCCGCCGCGCTGGCCTCGGCCGACACCTGTTCGGAGCCCAGTTCGAAGTACTGCACGAACGGGTTGAGGTGCTTGCGAAGGATCTTGGCCGCTTCGACCAGGACCATGTCGGGGGTGACGGTGCCGTCCGACCAGATGTCGATCAGCAACCGGTCGTAGTTCGTCTTCTGGCCGACCCGCGTGCTCTCGACGCGATAGCGAACGCGCTGCACGGGGCTGAAGACCGCATCGATGGGAATCACCCCGATCACCTGGTCTTCGTTTTCGGCGTACTGCTCGGAGGCGGGCTGATATCCGCGTCCCTTGGAGACGACGAGTTCCGCCTCGAAATCAACCGTATCGGTGAGCGTGGCGATCACGTGGTTGGGATTGTGAACCGTGATCGCGGTGTCCGCCTCGATCAGATCCGCCGTGACCTCACCCGGTCCGGTCGCGGCAAGCCTCATCGTCTTCGGTTCGTCGGCGTTGAGCGTCACGACGAGTCCCTTGAGGTTGAGAATGATGTCGGTCATGTCCTCCATCACACCCGGGATGGTGGAGAACTCATGCTCCACGCCCTTGACGGTGACCCCGGTCACCGCCGCGCCCTCGATGCTCGAGAGGAGGATTCGACGGAGGCTGTTGCCGACCGTCGTCCCGAAGCCCCGCTCGAACGGCTCAATGATGAACCGACCGAATCCGGCAGAACTCAGTTTTTCGTCCTTGACCACCTTGGCCGGTAATTCAAGTCCACGCCATCGAACATGCATAACAAACTCCAATCTGACCAGCAGTCCTGATATCTCAGGAACCTGCAGGATCACGGTCCAGTTCGGGTCCTGCTGTACAACCCGACGGCCTTCTTTCCTGCAGGAGAAACAATCGTTTTCAAAAACGGCGCGTCGGCGCGAAAACGCCGCCAAGCCGGGGGAAACCAATCAACTCAGACGCGACGCTTCTTTCGGGGCCGACATCCGTTGTGAGGGATCGGCGTGTGGTCCTCGATGGCCGACACGTTGAGCCCGGAATTCTGCAGGCCGGTGATGGCGGATTCGCGTCCCGAGCCGGGCCCCTTGACCCGGACTTCGACCTCCCGCATGCCCATGCGTTTCGCCTTGGCCGCGACTCGCTCGGCGGCCCGGGTCGCGGCAAAGGGAGTCGCCTTTCGGGCTCCCTTGAACCCGACGGTTCCGGCCGAATCGGCACACAGGGTCTCGCCATTGACATCGGCAATGGTGATGATGGTGTTGTTGAACGTCGCGTTGATGTGGGCGATGCCCTTGACGATGTTCTTTCGAATCTTCTTCTTCTTCGCCATGACGAAAAAACCTCTTCGCTGCTCGCGTCGCCTTTTTCCGCCAACCCAGTAACGGGAGGGGACAGGCGACTCGCGAAATGAAACTCTTGATTATCGAACGCCCTTGACGCCCTTCTTGCCCGCGACGGTCTTCTTCTTGCCCTTGCGGGTTCGAGCGTTGCAACGGGTGCGCTGACCGCGAACGGGCAGCCCCTTGCGATGCCGATCGCCGCGATAGCAACGGATGTCGCGAAGTCGCTGGATGTGCTGCTGGACCTGCCGGCGCAGTGCGCCTTCGACGATGAATTCGGTATCGATGATCGAACTGATCTGACCGACTTCCTCGTCCGTCAACTCACTGCATCGCTTGTCGGGATCGACGTCGGCCTTGGCCAGGATGTCGTCCGCGAACTTCGGGCCGATGCCGTAAATGTAACGCAAGGCGTAGCGCACCTTCTTCTTTTCGGGGATGTCAATTCCGGCAATACGGGGCATGCCGTTTCCTCCTGATGGGGTGACTCAACCCTGGCGAGCTTTGAGCCTGGGATTGCGTTTATTGATGATGAAGCGCTTGCCTTTTCGGATTACGATCTGGCAGTCCTTCGTTCGTCGTCTGATGCTGCTTTTGACTTTCATGTCGATTCGTCTCGCACGATGTGTTCAATGTCAGTGGCGGTAGACTATGCGGCCCTTGGTCATGTCGTAAGGGCTCATTTCAACCCGCACCTTGTCGCCGGGCAGGATGCGGATGTAAAACTTACGCATCTTCCCGCTGATGTAGGCCAGGATTTCCTGGTTGTTCTCAAGCTTGACTCGGAATCTTGCGTCGGGCAATGCGTCCACGACCTCGGCGTCAAGCGTGATTTTCTCTTCCTTGGCCATAAGCACTTTCCGGTCAATCGACCGTAATTCGATCTCCAAAGGCCCTTTTCCGGGGCGTCCAAAAGAACGACCCAGACCCATGGGGGCCATTCATCCTGAATTGAAGTCCACGTGAAATCCGGAAATGCCGCTTCGGGGCGGCCGGCACGAGGCCCGCCTGAGCGGGTTGAACGAAGTATAGCCCTCGCCCTGATCCGGACAATGGTGGAATCGGGATGGTTCGAGCGTTGATCATGACCCTCGACGGCTCCGGATCGTGTCTCCACCGCTCAGGAAGCCGGGGTAATTCCGCATCAGCAGGTTGGCTTCGATCCGTTGGATCAGATCAAGTCCCACGCTGACCACGATGAGTAAACCGGTCCCCCCCAGGAAGCTCGAAACCATCATGGGAATGCCCATGTGCTTGGTGATGATCGAGGGGATGACCGCAATGATGGCCAGGAATCCCGCCCCGACGTACGTGATTCGCTCGACGACGGTCTCCAGATATTCCGCGGTGCGGGGCCCGGGCCTGAGACCGGGAATGAAACTGCCATTGTCGCGGAGTTGCTTGGACATGTCTTCGGGGCTGAAGACGACGGTCGTCCAGAAGTAGCTGAAGAAGTAGATCAGGATGATCTCGATGATGACGTAGGGGTATTCCCCGATGCCGAAATTCGCATTGAGGAAATTGGTGAACGAAAACCACCAACCTTCAGGATTGGTCTGGCCGGCCGCGGTGCTCAAATACCCGAAGAACGCCGAGGGAAAGATCATCAACGAACTGGCGAAGATGATGGGCATGACCCCGGCGTGATTGACCCGCAGGGGCAGGTAATGCTTCTGGCCACCGAAGACCTTGCGGCCCCGGGTGTGCTTGGCCTGCTGAATCGGAATCCGTCTTTGGGCGACGGTGATCAGGATCGCTCCCGCGACCACCAGGACAAACGCTCCCAGCAGGAAGATGATGCCCATGACCCCGATCTTGCCAACATCACCGGATTGCTGGCTGGCATCAAAGTTGTCCCAGACATACCGGAATGCGAGCGGCATTCTGGAGATGATGCCCGCGGTGAGAATGAGCGAAACCCCATTCCCGATGCCGTACTTGTCGATCTGCTCGCCAAGCCACATGAGGAAGAGACTGCCGGCCATCAGGCAAGTGATGCCGGTGAGGTAGAACAGCACGATATTGTTTGAGGAAAGAAATTCGACCTGCACCAGATTCTGGGCCGTCAGGAATTTCATCCACATGAAGGCCTGGATCAAACACATGCCAACCGTGGCGAAGCGTGTCCACTCCGTGATCTTTTGTTGCCCAGAAGCCCCCTCCTTCTTCAGTTCCTGGAGACGCGGGACCGCGGTCTGGAGCAACTGGAAGATGATGGCGGCCGTGATGTAGGGCATGATGCCCAGGCCGAAGATCGTGGATTGGCTGAATGATCCGCCCGAGAAGATCGAGGCGTATTGAAGGATCTTGCCGAACCCGGAGGCATTTTCCGTGGCCTTCGCAGCCGCCTCGACCAGTTGGGCCTGGTCGATTCCGGGAATGGGGATCCAGAATCCGAGACGATAGATCCCGAGCATGCTCAGCGTGAAGAGCACCCGGTTTCGCAGTTCCGGAATCTTGAAAATGTTGATGACAGCCTGCAGCATGGACGTTCGTCTCCACCTGTCTGCCCGAGAGGGCAGATTCAGGTTATTCGGACTTCACTGGCGCCGATTTCGTCTTCTTGGGTTTGGATCGATCACGCATCCATTTGACCCGCTTGATTTCCGTGACCGAACCACCGGCATCCTCGATCTTCTTCTTGGCCGAGGCTGAGAATTTCTCTGCCGTCACGGTGAACTTCTTGGTCAGTTCGCCTTGGCCCAGCACTTTCAAGGGTCGCTTGATATCGCGAATGAGCCCGGCATCGACCAAGACCTGGATATTGACCTCGGCCCCGTCATCAAGGCGACCTTCAAGATCCTGAAGGTTGACGATGTGGTACAGGGTCTTGAACGGGGCGTTGGTAAAGCCACGCTTGGGCATGCGACGAATGAAGGACATCTGGCCACCCTCGAAACCGGGACGACGGCTGAAGCCGGCCCGACTCTTGGCACCCTTGTGACCTCGACCCGCGGTTTTGCCGCTGCCACTGCCGTGACCTCGACCAACACGCTTGCGCGCCTTGTATTTGCCTACCTGAACTGTGATCTCATGGATCATCATGATGACGAACACTCCACCCTTTCGGGTTCGTTGGTCGCGGGTCTCTCCATGCATGGTGGAGACCCGAAAAAATTTATTCCTCGCCCTTCGCTTCGGAAGCCGAATCGGTTTCGGTCTTGGCTTCAGCGGCCGGGGCTGCCTCGGGGGCGTCAGTCTTTTTGACTTCGTCTTTCGGAGCCTCGGGTTTTTCAGTCTTCTCCGCTTCGGCCTTCACCGGCGTGGGCTCGGGCTTCCTGGCCTCAGGCTTGCTGGGGGCCTTGGGCTTGCTGGGGGCCTTGGGCTTCGAAGGGGCGGCTTCGACAACCGGCGCCGCCTTCTTCAGGAACGCATGGCTGCGTTCGATGGATTCCTCCACCATCGTGTCGCCCAATTCGACGCCACGCAGGCTGGCGATCATTTCCTTCGAGCGAAGCTGCTCAAGACCGTTCATGACTGCCTTGACCAGGTTCTTTCCGTTTCGCGAACCGAAGGACTTGGTCATGCAGTCTTGCAGTCCCATCATCTCCAGCGGCGCGCGAACGGCGGAACCGGCGATGATGCCCGTACCGGGGGAGGCGGGCATCAACCGCACACTGCAGGCCCCGAACCGTCCCGTCACTTCGTGGGGGATGGTGCTGCCGGTCATCGGGAAGTTGCGCATTCGGCGCTTGGCTTCCTTCTGTGCCTTTTCAATGGCGGGCGGCACCTGGTTGGCCTTGCCATACCCGATGCCAACGTTGCCTTGTTTATCGCCCACGACGACCAGCGATGAAAAGCTGAATCGCCGGCCACCCTTGACCGTGGCGGCGGTTCGATACACGCCGACTGTGGAGGATTCCAATGATTGTGATTCGTCGAGCATTTCTGCCATGTGTCTGCCTTCTTCATTGAGCCGCCGGGAGCGGAATCAGAACTTCAAACCACCTTCTCGGGCTGCATCGGCCAGGGCCTTCACGCGGCCGTGATACCGAAAACCGTTGCGGTCGAACGAGACGGCGGTGATGCCGGCCTGACTCGCCCTTTCGGCGAGCTTCTTGCCGACGGCAGTGGCCGCATCGCAATTGCCGCCCTGATCCACGCTCACGTCCTTCTCGTTGGAGCAGGCGTGGGCGAGGGTGCGACCCGCCAGGTCGTCGATGACCTGAGCGTAAATGTGCTTGTTGCTGCGATAGACGGTCAGCCTTGGTCGGCCGGGCATCCCGAAGATGCGTTTGCGGATGCCGGTCTTCCGCCTGCGCCATTGTTTGTCTTTGAGTTTGTTGCGATCCATGATACTTGAAACCTCCGTGGCGAAATCAGGCGCCGAAGACCTTGCCTTGCTTGCGGATGACGTATTCGCCGACGTAGCGGATGCCTTTTCCCTTGTAGGGTTCGGGGGGACGATTGGCGCGAATGTTCGCGGCGAATTGCCCCACCAGATGCTTGTCGATCCCGGTGATGGTGATGAACGTTTTCTCGATGGCGAACTCGACGCCGGGAGGCGGGGTCATGTTCACGGGATGGCAGAACCCGATATTGAGCTGAATCTGCTTGCCCAGGGGCTTGGCATTCCAACCCACGCCGATGATTTCCATCCGCTTTGAGTATCCGTCAACCACGCCAGTGATCATGTTCTGGATTCTGGCTCGGGTGGTGCCCCACTGGGCACGAACCTTTCGATTGCCCAACATGTCCTCGGGGATACTGCAGATGATCTTCTTCTCATCTTCGTTCCAGGACACGCTGACAAAGGTATGCCAGGAATACTCCAGCTTGCCTTTTGGCCCTTCGACATGGATGGCGTTCGCCTTGGTGTCAATGGACACCTTGACGCTGGCCGGGACGTCGATGGGTTTTTTACCGATGCGGGACATGGTTGCTCGCTCCTCGATGCTCTTCGGTCAGGTGACGATGGCGACGACTTCGCCGCCGACACGCTTTTCGCGACACATGCGGTCGCTCATGACGCCGCTGCTGGTCGAAACAATGGCGATGCCGAGCCCCTGGAGGGGTCGAGGCAGATCGCCAAACTTGCTGTAGCGACGGCATCCGGGCTTTGAGACCCTGGTGATGCTGCCAATGACCTTCTCGCCGCGCTGCCCGTACTTGAGCTTGACGTCGAGCTGGCCTTGATGACCATCGTCGATGACATTGAATCCGTTGATGTAGCCTTCATCCTGCAGAACCTGTGCGACGCCCTGATTCAATTTGTTGTTCAGGCAACGCACCGTTTTTGCTTGGTTGCGGACCGCATTGCGGATCCGGGTCAACATGTCGGCTGTGAGATCTTGCTGGCTCATTTCCTACTCCACAGGGCGATTGGGATCGCCGCCGTTGAATCTACTTTCACCCTCGTTTACCAACTTGCCTTTCGCATGCCGGGAATCATTCCCTGCAAGGCCAGTTCGCGAAGCACGATTCGACTTATGCCGAACTTGCGATACACGCTGCGGGCCCGACCTGTGATCTGGCACCGATTCATCTTGCGGGTGGAATACTTGGGGGTCTTTTTCATTTTCGCGAAGACGCGTTTACTTGCCATTTCAAGCCTTTCTGCGGTGAATCCGATTCACCGTTGTATCAATCAGTTCGAGTCGGTTTCCCGCCGGACGAACGGCATGCCAAGTTCCTTCAAGACGAACTTGCTCATTTCAGGGGTGGAGTTGCTGAACACCACGTTGATGTGCATGCCATGCGTGAAGTTGACTTTGGCCATGTTGATTTCCGGCCAGACCGCCTGCTCGGTGAGACCCATGGAATAGTTGCCGCTCTGATCGAACGACTTGTCCTTGAGGCCTCGGAAGTCCTTGATGCGGGGCACGGCCAGGTTGATCAGGCGATCAAGGAAGTGCCACATCTTGTCGCGACGCATCGTCACCATGAAGGCCGAAGGTGCGCCTTCCCGAACCTTGAAGTTCGAGACGGACTTGCGAGCGATGATTTCGATCGGTCGCTGTCCGGAGATGGTGGACAACGTGGAGGTGACGGTGTCACGGATGTCGGCCTTGAGCTTCTGGTTCTCCAGTTGCTTGCCGATTCCACAGTTCACCACGATCTTCTGGATCCGAGGCAGTTCGTGAATGTTCTTGAGCCCGAACTCCTGTTTCACCTTTTCGGCGACAGTGTCCCGGTACAGGGCTTCCAATCTGGGTTTTTCGGTTGTGGCAACCATCGTCATGCTTCCTGTTCAGGTCCGAGTCGGACCGTGTCGTTCATTGGCTCCGCGGAGCTCACTTCGTCTCAGTCTTCTTGCTTTTGGGACCATGGAGGGTGTGCAGCTCGTTGCCGTTTCGGACAGCGACGCGCACCTTCGATCCATCGGCCTTGGTCTCGAACCGGACGCGGGAGGGCTTGCCATCCACGACCGGACTTACGTTGCTCATGTGGACGGGCATTTCCTTCTGGATGATGCCGCCCTGGGGATTGGCCTGCGAGGGCTTGATGTGCTTGGATCGCACATTGACGCCTTGGACGAGGACACGATCCTGCTTGGTGTTCACGGCGAGAATCTCACCGACCACACCCTTGTCGTTGCCCGCCGTAATGATCACCGAATCGCCTTTTTTGA
>JAPULD010000407.1 GCA_027295365.1 Planctomycetota bacterium | reverse complement strand
CTTCGATGCCTCGATGCCTTTCCCCTATACTCCCCCCATGTCAATCGTCGTCGCCGTAAAGAAGAATGGCCGGATCGTGATGGCCGCCGATACGCTTTCGTCGTTCGGGGAGGCCGAGATGTCTCCCACCGCCAACAGCCGCACCGACAAGATCTATCGTTTCGGCTCCAGCATCCTCGGATCCACGGGGTGGGCGGTCTACGACGACATTCTGAGCCACTATGTCTCGCGACATGAAATGCCCGACCTGACAACGAAGACCGCCATCTTCAGCTTCTTCATGCAGTTCTGGAAGGATCTGCATGAGTCCTATCCCTTCGTCAATGATCAGGCGATCAACAAAGAAAGCCCGTTCGGCGACCTCGACTCGTCCTTTCTCTTCGCCAACGCCAATGGCATCTTCAAGGTTTCCTCGGACATGTGCGTCTCGCCTTTCAACCAGTACTACACGATCGGCTCAGGCTCCGAATACGCACTCGGCGCGTTGTACAACCTGTACGACGCACTTGATGACCCGGCGGAGATCGCCAGGTACGCCGTGCGTACGGCTTGCCAGTTCGACGTGCACTGTGGGGGTGAGATCGACGTGCTCGAAGTCGAGCAACCCACGTAGTGGGGCATACGAGCTCTCATGATTCACATTCCGGGTGGCAGTGGTAAAGTTCTTCTTTACCACTGGTGTGCTAAAGAGAAGCAGGGGGAAGCGAAGCGCATACCCCTGCCACCCGTGTTTCACATGGCAAAAGCAACACCCAAAATCACGATCCGCCCCCTCACCCCGAACCGCTGGGACGACCTCGTCACCCTCTTCGGTTCGCGCGGTGCGTGCGGCGGGTGCTGGTGCATGACGCCCCGACTGAAACGCAAGGACTTCGAGACGGGCAAGGGCGCGAAGAACCGAAGGCGGTTTCGCGACATCGTCAAGCGGAGCGAAGAACCGGGCGTCCTCGCCTACCTGGGACGAACACCCATCGGCTGGTGCGGAATCGCCCCCCGGGAAGTCTTCATCCAGCTTTCGAACTCGCGCGTGCTCAAGCCGATCGACGACCAACCCGTCTGGTCGGTGACCTGTCTTTTCATCGAGAAGGAATATCGCCGGCGGGGAGTTTCCTCAGCTCTTCTCGAAGGGGCTGTCAAATTCGCCAGGCGCAAAGGAGCCAGGATCATCGAGGGTTATCCCGTCCTGCCCAGGAAGGGTGACATGCCCGACGCCTTTGCATGGATGGGTCTGC
Organism: Planctomycetota bacterium; assembly: GCA_027295365.1. Lineage (GTDB taxonomy): Bacteria > Planctomycetota > Phycisphaerae > Phycisphaerales > SM1A02 > JADFSH01. Next base: position 8,207 of record JAPULD010000407.1, on the reverse strand, counting down.
CCGGGTCGTTTGAGAAGGCGGGGTTCGTGGAGGCCCATCGCCACTCGCCCAATCGACCCATCATGAGGTGCCACGTCGGTTGATTCGTTACACTGCCCGGCACAATGCGAGAGAACCCGGCCGAACTCGTCGAACTGATCTGCCTTGACTGTGATGGCGTGTTGACGGATGGCAGCATCTACGTCGATGACCTGGGGCATGAGACCAAGCGATTTCACGTGCGCGACGGTCTGGGGCTCAGAATCTGGACCAAGCTGGGGGGCGAGGTGGCGATCATCACGGGGCGCAGCAGTGCCGCCCTCAGGCATCGTGCCGACGAATTGGGCATCCTGCATCTGTATCAGGGATCACACGACAAGGTTGCGGATTTTGGGGATCTGCTCAATGGATTGGGCCTGACGGCCTCGCAGGCGGCTTTCATTGGCGATGACCTGCCTGATCTGCCGGTTATGAAACTCGCGGGCTATCCTATAGCCGTCGCCGACGCCGCCAAGGAAGTGCGGGACGTGGCGGAATTCGTAACCACCCGGCCGGGCGGGCTCGGGGCGGTTCGAGAGGCGGTGGAACACCTGCTCAAGACGCAGGACCGCTGGAACGAGGCCATGGAATTCTTTGGATGACGCCCCATGCCTGACGATCAGGATTTCAACTCTCCCGAATACAAATCAAGGCAGATGTTCGAGCAACCGGCTCCGCCGACGCCTGCGCCGCCCCCGATCCAGATGAATCGGGGCAAGGTGGTCACGCTCGTCGTGTGCGGCACGATCCTCACGACGTTGCTGATGGTTGTGTTGATGAACATCCAAACGGGGACCGGGCCAGTTCAGACCCCCGTCGCTACGGATGACATCAAGGAACTGGTTCCCACGAAGTTGACGTCGGATGAGATTGAACCTGGTGGTATCAATCCCGTCCCAATGCTGCCCAAGGGAGGCATGATCGAAGTGGCCAGGGAGAATGGAACGCTTGCCCAGGAGTATCGATTCCAGAGACTGGAGCCACGTCCCGAGGGCCGTCCCGCGGGATGGTTGGAAATGGTCAAGCCCTTCGCGGTCATGTATGGCTCCGATGGTCAGGTCACAACGCTTTCGAGCGATGTCGCCCTGGCGAATGCTCCGAACCGGGCGTTGGAATCGGGAACCCTGACCGGCAACGTGGTGATCAGGCTCTTCGAGGGTGAGCCGGGATGGCGATTCGTCGAGGGTGAACTTGATCCCAGCGCCGTGATCAAGACAGACAAGGCGATTTTTGACAATGTCATCGGAGAGATCCTTTGCGAAGGCTTGGTGGACATCACGTCGGCCACGGTTGACCTGATGGGCAATGGCTTCAAGTTGCAGATCAACGATCTGGATGAGATCGCCCAACTCTGGCGGGTCGAAAAAGTTCACTACATTCGTTTTCATGCGACCAAGGATGACGAGCCTCCCGTCGAGGAAGAAGCGAAGCCATCAGCGGTGGCATCGATCCATGAGGTCCAGACCGAGCAACCTCGCATCGCCAAGGTTGGCGAACCTGAATCACGCAATGTGAAACCGAGACTCGATGGTCAGGTTCCAACGCAACCGACTCAAGTCGTCTCGTCAGGAATACAAGCTGAGTCGAGCGTCAAGCCGCAAGCCGGAAAAAATCGTACACGGACTTCGAATCGTCGGAAGGCGACGAAATCGCTCGACGAAGTGCAGTTCTACCGACTGACGCTGAGCGAGAACGTGCGCATCGTTCAGGACGATATGACGAATGGAAAACTTGCGATTGGCGACGAACTGAACGTCGTCTTTTCATTCGAGAGCAAGGGGTTGGGCGACATGCTGGCGTTCGCCCCGCACTCAACGAGTGACGAGTCGCAACATGGTGGCGGCATGGTTCCGATGACGCGAGATGAATGGCTGGCCAGCCTCGTCATCGCTTCGATGCAGGACCCCGCGTTGCCCCAGCTCAATCCTGGTGACACGCTGATCACTTGCGATGGCCCCTTGGTCATGGTGCCGCTGAAGAATATCTCCGAACGACCTGCGACTGCTTCGGATGCAAGGGTCACTCTTCTCGGCGCTCCCGTGGTGCTACGTGATCTGGGCGCGGACACGGAGGTTCGAGGTGGTTCCTTTGTGTACAACACCGAGAACCGGCGAATCCAACTGACGCGATCGGCGGATCATCCGGTGCTACTGGAAAGCCCCGACTATACCGCTCAGGGCGAACATCTCTGGATCAACCAGGCCCAGCATGAGGCACGTTTCGAAGGCCCGGGCTGGCTTGCCAGCGCTCCGGGTCGGCAAGAAAGTCTTGAGCAGGATCCGGCCCCCACGACAACTCCCGAGGCATCGGATTCGGCAGATCCACTTGAGCGACTTCGCATCAACTGGGAGGGGGGCGTGCATCTTGATTTCCTGCAGACCAGCGACAATGCGTCGATCGGTCCCCTCCAAACGGCGACCTTCGAAGGCGAAGTCAAAGTCCGTGGAGATGAAGGCGAGATCGATTGTCAACGTCTCGAACTGAACTTTACGCAGAACGCGGAGGACAAGACGGTTCCTCTGTCGATGATTGCATCGGGTGATGCAAGGTTGCGCAGTCTTCAATCGCTTGACCAGGAATCAAGTGCAGATGGACCCCAGACGATCTGGGCCGATCTTGTCACCGTGACGTTCCTGGAGAACTCGCTTCAGGCCACTGAAACTCCTGTCAACGAGACAACCTCGTCGGCCAACCCTTTCGGGGATGGCACCGAGGTCGATACGTTGTATGCCAAGGGTGATGTGCAGGTCCTGCTCGCCAACGGGACGCGGATTTTCGCCGACACGCTGGATGGCAATGCCAAGCAGGAAGAGGTGACGCTTCTTGGCGAGAACATCGTCTTCGTTTCGGGCCAGGTCATCATCGAGCGTGGAACCAAAGTCACGATGGTCAAGTCTGATGGATCGGCCGACTGGCCCGGGGCGGGCATGGCCCGGATCTTCACCAAGCCTATCGACGTGTCGGCCGATCGGCGCATCGAACGACCGGTCATCGCCAATGACACTGCCGACAACCCAAGGCAGGTGAGGGCGCGCTGGGAGAAGTCGATGCGGTTCGAAGGCAACTTCAACAATGGCGCCGGTCGGCTGTTGCTGGCGGGGAACGTGGACACCATGTCCACCCCGACCCGGCTTGAGAAGGCCACCATGACGGGAGACACCCTCGAACTTCAATTCGTGGCCAAGGAGACCGAGGGAGAACAGGAGCCATCGGATTCATCCAATCCGATGAGCGGAGCGAGTCGTACCCTCGGGAAATTGATCGCCAAGGGCAATGCGAGGATCGAGAGTCGAAAGCAATACGAAAGCCATCCCGATGTCTTGCCTCAGATATTTTACATCGAGGGAGAGCACATCGAATACGACGATCGGACTTTTGAATCGATCGTGAATGGTCCCGGCCAGATGCTCATCCGCGATTTACTGCCTGACGAAACGGATGCGTCGGGGGCAAGCAATGCCCCATTCAGCGGCAAGGGAACCACGCGATTCAAGTGGACAGAACGACTCGCAATGAAGCACATCGTTGACGATTATTACGAAATGACCATGATCGGCGAAGTCGAAGGCGTTCACCTCGATCTCGCCAGACAACGCACCACCATCACGGGTCGCTCGTTGATGGCAGGCATACGCAGGCAACAGGTCGTCGAGCAGCGCGAGACCCAGGAAGGGGCCTTGCTCGTCGGATCAGGCATGGATCTGCAAAAGGTCTCGGGAAAAGGGGGGCTCTTTGTTCAGACCCCGACCCGCGATGTGATGTGCCACGAGTTTGACTACAACCTGATCACCAAAATGGCTTCGGCGAAGGCGGCCCCCCGTGGCCGCGTCTCGATCAAGACCAGGGGAGAGGCGAATCCTGTCTACGCCGACCGCATCGATTGGAATATGGTGACCGATCGCATTGAAGTCATTCAGGGTGGCGGCACGACGGCTCGTTAGCAAACCCTTATCGTCGTGCCGAACGCTTCTGTTCCACCGGATCGCCATAGGCGGCTTTCTTCAACGAGATCAATTCCTTGGGCGTCAGTTCACGCCATTGACCGGGCTGCAGATCTTTCAGTTTCAGAGGCCCCATCCGCAGGCGACGAAGCTTCTTCACCGGATGCCCCATCTGGGCCATCATCCTTCGAATCTGACGATTCCGTCCCTCACCCAACTCCAGACGCAAACGAGTCTGATCGCGATCACGTTTGATGATTTCAAGACTTGATTGAGCCGTCCGAGTCGCTTTTGACTTGGTCGGTTGCTGGGGTTTTTGAGAGCTTCGGGATTTTCGGGGGTTCCGGGGATTCCGGGGGCGTGAGGCGGTGAGATACAGGCCTCGTTCGAGACGCTGCACATCCTTGTCATCAAGTGAGCCGGCGACCGTGACTTCGTAGATCTTGTGAACGCCATATCGGGGGTGCGTCAATCGATTGGCCAGTTCGCCATCGTTGGTCAGGAGCAGCAGCCCTGAACTATCCAGATCCAGGCGTCCCACGGAATAAAGTCGCGTGCGCGAGTGATGTCTCACGAGGTCAACCACGCGGGGTCGATCCTCGGGGTCGTCATTGGTGCAGACATAGCCTCGGGGTTTGTAGAGCATGATGTAGACCCCCGATTCGGGAGTCTTGATCTTGCGGCCCCTGACGGTCACGTGGTCCTTGTGAGGATTGACCCACGCGGGCATCTTTGTGATCACATGGCCATTGACCGAGACTTCGCCCTCGAAGATCAGTTGCTCGCAGGCTCGACGGGAGCCGACGCCTGCCGCCGCGAGGATTTTCTGAAGCCGATCGCCTCGGGTGGCATCGCTGAAATCGTCACTGTCGGGGGTTTCGATGACCGGCGATTCGGGATCCGTAGTCTCCGTAGGATCACCATCGGGCGGCAGGACGGTTTCCTGCTCGTCTTCTACGTGCCAGCCAGGGATGGGTTCGGGTCGGGACTTCGGGGCCATGACGATGATCCTAGGCGTCTGTGGCCAAATTGAAATGTTTTTCCACGGTGAATCTCTGAGCTCGTATTGGGCCGATAATGCTCCCGAAGGACCTGATCCACTTGAAACACCTCAAGCGGATTGCCGATAAAGGATGGTGCCATGTCGAAACTCCGACTTCAACCCGTGCTCGTATCGCTGAAACGCGTCATCACCCAGCCTCAGGAGGAACTGACGCGCTGGCAGATGACGGTGCGTTTCGCCTATGACCTGGGTCGCTATGGGGCCGCGCAGCTTCGTCGCGATCGAGCCCCCCAGATGGCCGCGGCGTTGTCCTTCCGCACCCTGTTCGGATTGTTGCCCGTGATGGTGGTGGGGGCGGTGATGCTGCGAGCCTTTCGTGGTCGCGACGAATTCGTCAACGTCTTGATCAACCTCATCCATGGGTTGGGGCTGGACCAGATCGGCCCGGACGACAACACGTTGGGTGATCTGTTGGCGGGACTCGTCAGTCAGGCCGCGAATTACAACTTTGCCGCGATCGGTTGGGTCGGCGTCGGGGTTCTGATTTATTCCGCCATCAGCCTCACCGGCACCATCGAGAATGGATTCAACATCATCTGCCGTGCCCCGGAAGGCAGGCCCTGGGTCAAACGCGTGCTCGTGTACTGGTTCGTGCTGACGGTCGGGCCCGCAGCCATCGCCTTGACGATGTACATGAACACCGAAGTCGAGCTGTTCATCAATTCAATCAATACCGGACAAGGCGTCCTGGCCACCGCGGCGTTTCTGTGGACGTTCGTGTTCACATGGTTGTTCATGTTTGCGGTCTACATGCTGGTTCCCAATGTCAAGATCGGGATCCAGCCAGCCCTGATCGGGGCGTTCGCGGCGGTGGTGCTGCTTGCCCTTGGCAAACGCGTGCTCGGTGTCTATCTCGACAACGCGGTCTCGATCAGTCAGCTCTATGGTTCGCTGGGACTGATCCCTCTGTTCATGTTCTGGGTCTATCTCATGTGGCTGGTGGTGCTGTTCGGGTTGGAAGTCAGTGCGACGTTGCACATGCTGCATGGCCGGACGCTCGACAAGATCGAAGCCAGAAGGGCGCAGACCGGCTTGATCGACCCGGCCTCGATGGTGACGGTGATGGAGATCATTGCCGAGCGGTTTGATGCATCCAAGCCAACGTCGGCCCATCAAATTGCCGAGTCGATGTCCATCCCCCAGATGACACTTGACAAAATGCTCGAGCGACTGGTGGATGAGGGGCTGATTCATCGGCTCGAGCGTGATGAGGCCAATTTCACCCTCGCAAAGCCCCCTGAGCAGATATCAGCTTCGCAGCTGATCGATCTGGGTTTTACGCTTGTGGATGAATCGTCGGATGGTCGGCAATCTTCCTTGTTGATGCATTTGAGGGAAGCCCAGCGTAAATTAGCCGCTCAAACGACCCTGGCGTCCCTGATCATGCCTCAGATGGCTCCAGCCGGGATGATCAAGTCTCCCGAGTCAAATCGCCGATAACTCTGGAGATTTTCAACATTTTGTGCCAGTGTCTTTCGGAAACATGCCATGGCCGCACGTCGTTCAGAAAAGATATTCAAGAACACCAAGAACAAGCCCGCGGAAACGCCTCCCGAGGTCGAGTTGGCGGCACCTTCCGCGAGGGTGTTGAGTGTCTCGCCGGACCTGGATATTTCCGAGCGAGAATCCGAGCGAACGAGCCTCCGGGATGTCGTGAATGATCATCCCGCGTTCATCTCGCCTCGCGTGGTGGACCAACAGGTGTTCGATGAACTTGCGGGATCGCTTCGCACCTTGATCGACGAGGGAGCCGGGACTGCGGTCAAGCTTCAGAAGTTGATCGAATCATCTCGAGACAGCGACTAATGGTTCGGCAATGCGTCGGATCATTTGCAAGAGCGACTGCGACTCAGCGCCCGGATGCTCAAGGCGTTTCAATCCCAGATCGCCCGGGTTGATGAATCGCGCGACAAGCTTGATCAGCAGGAGCGTATGGCCGAGAAAGCTCAGGCCTCGATGGATGAATCGCTGGAGGAGTTCGAGCATCATCTCAGTGAGCGGCTGGAAAAGTTCGAACTGCACATGAACCGGATGGCGGATCGTTCGATTGATCGATACGAGAAACATCTCCAGGAAAAACGCGATGACCTGGCTCAGATCGAGCTTCAGATCACCGAGGCGCAGAAACGCGCCAACGTGACGCTCAACGTTGCCGAAGAGGTCGAGGCCACCGTGACGAGGCTTGCACATCACACAGCGGAAAATGCCGCCTTGATCGAGACCCGAACGGCCGAGGCGAAGGCCTCCGTGAACCGGGAACTCGCCCGAGTGACCAAGCAAACGGACCAGGCGCTGGCAAACCTTGAGACAAGCGAGGCGACGTTGAAGGAATTGCACATCGCCCTCGAAGACATCTCGCAAAGGGCGCGCAATGACGTGGCCGCGAGCGAGAAGCATCTTGATGAAGCCGGGGTCCGATGTCGGGGCATCCGCTGTGCTTTGGAGTCAAAGCTTGATCAATGTCACGAAGCCGAGAAGGAATTTCAGCAGCGATTCGTTGAACTGACTGACTTGGTGGATTCGTTGGATGTGGATGCAAAGACGCACGAATCACTGCGCGATCTGCTCATCAGGCTGGAACCCTGGCGGAATCTCCTGATTCGGGACGGTGGCGAGCAAGCCGGGCTTCCCGAGTCGGTGGCCACGATGATCGACGAACTCAAGGCCGACATTGGCAGCGATATGAAGCGACTCTCAGGGGTCATGGCCGATGTCGCCAAGCGGATCGATCGCTCCGGATTGACCAGATCACTGGCGTCAGAGATGGCGGAATTCAAGCTTGACGCCAGCATGACCCCCCCTGAGGTCGGCGCCACGATCGAGACGATCGAGATCGAAACGGCCAATCGAGATGTCTCAACGGATTGAATCGTCGTCGACCAGGACCACCTGCGTGGTCTGGTATTCAACGTACAGTTTGTATTCGTGCTTCAACCAGACGCGTTCAAGCTTATCGACATCGCCGAAGCACCGGCTGAAAAACGACAGATGCTTTTCGCGTGATGGCGTCCCGGGAGGCATGAGCTTCATGAGCTGCAGGTATTTTCGCAACTCCTCCTGGCGATACCGACTCAGCCAGGTCACGAACGCGTAACTCTGGTGATAGATGAGCCGGACCTCCGACTCTTCGGCGCGACGCAGATCGGTGAATTGCACAAGTCTTCGCAACGGCATCAGGTCGCCTG
>JAPULD010000406.1 GCA_027295365.1 Planctomycetota bacterium | reverse complement strand
GAGCCGTTGAATCATTCGGATTTCAATCTCGTGAACATAGAACCTAGTCACTCAAGACAAGTGACCAGGTCCACCGAAGTAAAGAAAGAAGAGTTGCGACATGCGATCACAATTAACCATCGCAAGTTTGAGCCTTGCACTGGCGCTCACATGGGGCGTGGATTCAGTACAAGCACAGCCCACCGTTGTGTTCGTTGGAAACAACGCGACGGGGATCCAGGACCTGCAGATCGGCAGCGAGTACTTCAATGTCGAATTCGTCTTCGACTTCGGCCCTGACGCCTACGGCTCTCCCGGGGCATTCTACTTCATCTTCCAAACGCAGGCGGCAATCGCGAACCTCGCCGTGAACGCGGCACTCAGTACCGAACCCGCTGTCGAGACGGTGGGCGGGAACAATTCGAGCACGTATCGCATCCCATTCGAATTGGAGAGTGGCAACTACACCGTCCAATGGTCCCGCTACAAAACTTTGCTCGGCATCTGGCTGCAATTCGAGACGCCGGATCTGGTGTCTATATTTGACCCGGAAACATTTGCGGTCTTCACCGTGACCTGCCCCGAAGACTCGGATGACGATGGCAATGTAGAGGTCGATGACCTGCTCGACTTGCTGGCCGATTGGGGCACGTGCGGCCCCCCCTGCCCGACCGACATCGTCAAGAACGGCGAAGTCGATGTCGATGATCTGCTGGCCCTTCTGGCCGCATGGGGACCGTGCTGACTTTCCCCTTCAAATCGACCCACCAGCAAATGCGGATGCCGGTTTACGAAGGCTGCCCTGAAAGCCGTGGGGGGTCGTTTTATTCGTTCGTCGCACAGGAAATCCTTTTTCTGGATGTGTTGATCGCAATTGGGTAGTTGTGTAGGGGGGAGTTCCGGATCCGCGAAGTTTGCCGTCCACCGTGAGGACCGTTTGGTAACGGCGACAGCCTTGTTTCATTGATTGTCAGGCACCGGCGAACAGTTTGTCCATGGGAAGAGAAGTGCTCAATTCAGGGCTCCGGGTCCTCATTGATTCGTCAATTCAATGGCAACTTGCTTTTCAACTCGGTGTCGAAGTTCATCACGATGTGTAGGTGCGGATCGGGGCCGCCCTCCGGTTCGGCGATGTAGACGAACCGGCCGTCGGGGTGGACGTTGAATCTGACTATGTCGAATTGCTTCATCACGTTCATGGCATGATGGTCAACCAGTTTTTGCGGTTTTGACAGCGTCAGATCGGGATCGGCGGTGATCCGGACGCCCATCACATGATTCGTCCCGGGCTGCAGGAAGAACAATTCGGTGCTGTCAAAGGACCAGGAGTGTATTCGCGCGTTGGCGATCACCTGTCGGTCCTGGCTTTGATCTGATTCGAGGTCGAACGGCTGGACGATCACGTTCGATCCCGACTTATAGGCCAGCCATCGACCATCAGGCGACAGTCGTGGAACCCCCGGCCTCGGGTCACCCGTGAGAAACGGTTGGCGGTCCATGGTGCCGTCAAGCGCCATGATGTAGATGCCATCTTGCCACCTTGGGTGGGGCCTGAAATGAAAGAGCACGTATCGTCCATCCGGCGTATAGGTCGGCGATCCAAAGCCGCCGATTAACTGATCCTCGCCCAGAAGCAATTCGACCTGCCCGGATTCAACATCCGCAGCATAGAGTTTCATGTTGCTCGGGCCGATGTACGTGACGAAACTGATCCGACCATCGGGCATCCAGATCGGTCCGGACATCGAGGCGCCGTCGGGGGGAGTCGGCACCGACTGCATGTCGCCCGTGTTCATATCCACGACGTGCAGACGCGTCGCATTGGCCTCGGTATCATTGATACCCACCACCATCTTTCGTCCGTCGGACGAGAAGATCGGGCCCATGTTGTATTCGGCCCTGGCGGTCGAAAGCGGGGTGCGCTCGCCGTTGCGCGTGATCGACATCAACCGGCGCTTCTCGTCGCTTCCGAACTCCCGGGACATCACGAAGATGCCGTCGTCTGAGTAGCTGAACCGGCCTGGGTGGTACTCCGGGAACAGCGTAACCGGCTCGCCCGATACGGTGCCAGTTTCGAGATCGAAGGACATGACGGCGATCTCCAAGCTTCGGTTGAAGATCAGGTGACCACTGCGGGTGGCGATACCGAACTTCGCATTCTTGAGCACCTCGTGCACGCCGTCTTCGTCGACCCAGAAAAGGGAGCTAAGCGGCCCATAGGAAGTCTGCTCGAAACGGCTGACGATCACCGCTTCCTGGCCGGGAACATTGAGCGGATCCATGGTAGTGATCCAGCTCCCGCCACGGTCGAACTCGGCGAACACTTCCGGTTCATAGGTGTCGTTCATCCCGGCCCGGAGATCGAGCGGCACCCGGTACATGGTGAACATGTCCTTCGAGAGAATGACCAGTTGCGAGTCCGAGAGCCAGCCCGGCCGGCCGTAGATCACGTCGTATCGATCACCACGGGAGTCGTTCAGCAAAGTAACAGGACGACCTTCACCCACTTTGAGAACACGGAGTTCAAACCGATTTGAAGTCGGATCGCCCCAGAAGAACGCGATATGCGATCCGTCGGGCGAGAACGAGAAATCGATGACATGGTCCGTGCCTTGAAGCCTCTGGGCATCGACCGATTCGAGATCGCGGAGATAGATCGCAGGCGGGTCTTCGGGTTGCCCGTCCCGGCCGATATAGGCGACGTTACGTCCGTCGGGCGTGATCGCCAATATCGGGGCGTCGTTCTCAAAGGTGGCTGGAGCAAACAGGTGCGCGACTGGCCGTGGTGTTTCCACGACCGGCGGCACCGAGCCGCGTCCGGAGAAGAACCCGATCGCCATCGTGGCAGTGATAAGCACGAGCGCTGCGATCAGTGTCCACTTGCCCGAGAAACGTGCCTTTGGAGCCTGCCCGATGAACGAGAGGTCCATCGTCGAGGAATCGTGCTCCAACGCCAGCCGCACGTCGTGCATGTCACGTATTCGCTTGTTCCGATCGCGTTCCAGGCAACGCTGCAAGATGTGCCTCAAAACCGGGGTCGTCTCAGGCGGCAGGCCTTCGAACGTGATCGGCTTGTTCAGGATGGCATTGATCGAATCCGCCGCGGTCGTGGTCCGGAAGTAGCTTACCCCGGTCAGGCATTCGTGGAGGATGATTCCGAACGACCAGACGTCGGTGCGATGATCGACCTTCCTGCCCCGGGCCTGCTCGGGGCTCATGTACGCCGCGGTCCCCATGATCGCCCCCTCGATCGTCTGCACGGGGGAGGCGTGACTGGGCATCTTTGGGGAACCATCGGAGGGTTCACCGTTTCGTGATTTAGGTTCCATCCCGCCGCTCATCTTGGCCAGACCGAAGTCCAGCACTTTCACCTCACCCGAGGGCGTGATCTTGATGTTGGCCGGCTTCAGATCCCGGTGGATCACCCCAGTGTCGTGGGCCGCCACCACGCCCGCGGCGATCTGGGCGCAGATCGTCAGCGTCTCGTCGATGGGCAGGCGTCCTTTGCGAAGGCGTTCCTCGAGCGTCAGGCCGTCAACGAATTCCAGGATCAGGTACTTGCGACCTTCAACTTCCTCCAGGCCGTAAATCGCCGCGACGTTGGCGTGGTTAAGGGTGGCCAGCGTCTTGGCCTCCTGCTCGAAACGCGCCATGCGCCGGGGATCCGAGGCCATGTAGGCGGGCAACGCCTTGATCGCCACGATGCGATCCAGCCTGGTGTCGATGGCGCGATAGACCACGCCCATACCGCCGCGGCCGATCTCGCCCTCAATCCGGAACGCGCCAATGGTCGTCGGGGGCGGGGCGTCGGGCCCCGGCATTTTTTCGACAGGCTCGGCCATGAACCAGCTGCCGGTGGCGTTGGCGGCGAGCATGTCGCGCAGCTCGCGCTCCACGGATTCGTCGCCGGCGCAGGCCTCAACAATCCACGAGTCGCGCTCCGGGCCCTCGGATTGCTCCATGGCCCCGGCGAACAATTCATCCATGGGGAGCGGGTTGTTCAAGTCAGGGCTCCAGTGCGCATCAAATTCTTACAGGATCCACCATCATAGATGATCGGAGCAATCAAAGGGATTGAGCAAGCGAATCGCTGCAATCGTTTCGTGTGGTCGAGTCTGTTCCTGCTTGCGACTTAATTCCAAATAAGCGATTACTAGACAAAAGGAACGGTAGCCGGATACTGTTGTACTGCGCCGTGTACAATGACATCGATGACCGAAACACTTCAATTGCACGTCATGGCGCATCCGGATCCGGTGCAGGTCGGAACAACGATCGATCTGCAATCTTCAGATAGCGAGGTCATCCTTGGGCGTCTGCCCACCTGCGGGATCGAGTTGGTGCACTCGTCAATCTCCCGCCGCCATGCTGCTTTTCGAAACAATGGACTTATCTGGACGATCGTCGATCTCGAGAGTCGTCACGGCACGTTTCTCAACGGGGATCGGCTTGCCGCGCTTGAGCCCAGTGCACTTGAGGATGGGAGTCAACTTCAGTTCGGGCCGTTCGTGTTGTGTGTAGGAGAGGCTCCCGGGAACGGTCGCGACATGATGACCCTCGATGACCTCGGTGCTGACGAGGCCAAGGTCTCGATCATTTCCCCGAATCAACTCAACGGCTTGGCCCAGCATCGATTGGACATACTGATCAAGGCTACGGCAAGCCTCGCCCAAGCCAAGGCCCTCGATCAACTGGCCGATCGCGTGACTTCGGCGGCCGGACTGGGGACCGGGGCGGCACGGGCTCTGATGCTGCGATCGACGACGAATGCCTTGGATTTCGAGATCCTGGGCAGCTTTGGCTTCGAGCCGTCGGACGATCACATTGCGCATACGGTCAGTCATTCACTGGTTCGAGTAGCCCTGGAAGGCAACATGGCCCAACTGTCCAATGCTCCTGGAGCGATGGCAAACGCTCAATCCATCGTCGACTTGGGCATCGGGTCAGCCATCTGCGCACCCGTCCGGATTGACGAAAAGGTCGAGGCGGGTCTGTATCTGGACGCTCGTGGTCACGAGCAGGCGATCGAGGACGATGCGGCTGCATTTTGCGAGTCCCTGGCGGGTTTCTGCGGCTTGGCCATGGCCAACCTCCGGCGCATGGAGATTGAGCGGGAGCAGATCCTGACGCGACGGGATCTTGATGCAGCCCGACGTGCCCAGGAAATGATCATGCCGTCCCCCAATGGCATCGTCGGGCCGATTCGATACGCCAGCGTGTCGATCCCGGGCCGCATGGTGGCGGGTGATTTATTCGATGTGATTCCAATCGATGACGATCGCACGATCCTGATGCTGGGTGATGTTTCCGGCAAAGGTGCGGGAGCCGCAGTCCTGATGGCCACCGCTCAGACGTATCTCCGCGCCTCATCGGAACATCTGCATGATCCTTCGGAATTGCTTGGAAAACTGAACAAACATGTCTTCGAGCGATCTGCCATGGGGACTTTTGTGACGATGTGTCTCGCCATAGTCGACAAAGTCACGAATACACTCCACATCGCCGATGCGGGCCATGCACATTGGTGCATGGTCTATAAAGACAAGGAGCCGTCCGTGGTTGAGATCGAGCGTCAGCTTCCCATCGGAATCATGGATGACACGGATTACCCGGTCACTGAACTACGCTTTGAGTCCAGCACGAGGTTTCTCGTGTTCAGCGATGGGCTCATCGAGCAATTGGATTCCGGCAATCAACAATTCGGCATGGACCGCGTGCTCGAGGTCGTCGCCTCCAGTTCATCCGTCAATGACGATGTTGTGCTCTTGACGGAGGCATTGCGCTTGCATGCCGGCGAATCATCGTTCGCGGACGATCTGACCATCGCCTCTTTTGAGCGGATTTGAGGTGTAACGGCCATCTTAAAACGCAACTTGGCATTAATGTGGTTGTTGACTTGGCTCCTGAAGCAAGCAAGTTGAGTCGAACGTCTAGTCGATATTGTATTCCAGACCGACGTTGACTCCCGGAAGGACGCTGTTCATGGCGATTCGTGCTGCGTCGATACCGCAGCATTAACAGTCAGAATGTCGTTCGGATCCTCAAGCTGAACACTGAAGCATCGTCGATTCCGAGGTCCAGGGCCGGATCGATGACCCACTGGTAGCTCAATGTCAGGTCCACCAGCGGAAAGACGGGAAAACGGTAGAAGAATTCCAGGTTGTATTCGTCGCGAACGCCGTCCGTCGCATCCCCCCAGTTGAACGCCGCCCCGAAGAGATCGTTCTGGAGCCCCGGGCCGAACGGCTCGAAGAGGAGCAAGGACGCCCCGGCCTGTTGGTCGTACAGCGCCGAGTCGTCATAGCTCTTGCCGTACTTCAGGATCATGATCGTCCGGCCATCCTCGGTCAGTTCCTGTTCGTGCTTGTAGACCCATCCCCAGCCATCGCGGCCCGTATTCCCGTTGATGGCTTTTCCGTCGCTGGTGCCGTCCGTGTGCCAGAGAGTGAACTTTGAATAGCCCGCCTTGGGGGTCTTGGGAGCGACCTTGAAGGCAAACTCGATGCCTTTGTAGAAGTCACCCTCGCCGATGTCGCCAAAATCCTGACGGTCGGCGTTCGCGACTGAAACGACTCCGGTCAACGTGGTGCGATCGTCGATGTACCAGGCCCCCGCCACACCGAGGCC
>JAPULD010000405.1 GCA_027295365.1 Planctomycetota bacterium | reverse complement strand
TCTCGGTGAGCATCCGCTTGATGCGAATGGATTCCCGGATGGCGGGGACGGCCAGATCGAGACGTCCCTGTTCCTGGTAGACCACCCCCAGATTGGTCTGGGCGTATGCCTCCTCCAATGTCCATTCCAGCTTGTCGGGATTCAGATCGACGAGCCGTTCGACGACGTCTCGATAGGCCAGAAACGACTCCAGCATGGCGTCCAGATCGTGCTGCATCCACGCGACGTTCCCGATGTAAAAATGCACTTGGCTCAGTCGGAACAGCCATTGTTGATTGCTCGGATCACGATCGACCAGATTCCGGCTAAGTCGTCGAGCCTCGTTCAATGATACTGAAGCCCCTGCCAATTGCCCCTGAGCGATCCGTACTTCGCCAATCTGCTGCAGGTTCTGGACCACGCGGGCCAGTTCCTCATCGTGCAATTGCTGCTCGGGGAGTGATGCGAAGTACGACATCGCCTGCTCGCCCACCGCATCAAGCACATCCAGCCGATCAAGGTCCTCCAACCGGGTTCGCAAATCTCCGAGCATGAAGCTGATGAGATCTTCCGCTTGGGTTCGACGATGCTCGGCATCCTGTTGGGCCGCCACGGCGAGACGCTGTTCGTGTCGCAGATCGAGCGTGTATTTGAGGCCGGCCAACAGACTGATGAGCATGAGGATGGCGATCACCGCTCTTCGCACGCGACGCCTCGGCTTCTCCATGATCCAGTGCAACCGTTGCAGCGTCTGGGCGGCGGTGGGGCGGTCGATCGCCGCCGGCGACTTGAGCGCCTCGATCAGGTCTTTGAGATCATGATTTACTCCAGTCACGGCTTGCGTCCGACAATGCTTTGCGCGATCCAGCACGGCCTGCGTGTCGAGATCTTCGTCGTATGGAGCGTGACCCGTGAACAGGAACTGCAGGAGGAGCCCGAAGGAGTACATGTCGCTGGCCGCCGAGACGACCTCGCCTCGTGCCTGCTCGGGGCTCATGTAATAAGGGGTTCCGGTGATGCGCCCGACGAGGGTCTGAAAGGCCTCGGCATCCGGGGCAATGTCATCGCGTTCATGATACGTGATCGTACGATCGGGATCCTGATGATCGGGTATTTCCGGCGCGTCATGGTCGGTCGTGGTCGAAGTCAAAGACGATCGATGCTGGCCCGAATGGGCCAAGCCGAAGTCCAGGACACGGATGTCCCCCGATGGCGTGACCATGATGTTCATCGGCTTGAGATCGCGATGGACGATGCCTTCGCCGTGCGCCGTGACGAGCACTTGGGCGATCTGTTCGGCCATGGGCAATCGTGCCGACGCATCCACGCCGTCGGCCACCGCCCGCGTCAGTGTCTCGCCTTCGATGAACTCGAGCACCAGATAGTCGTTGTCCTCGGTTTCGATGTAGTCGAAGATCTTGCAGATGTACGGGTGGTCGAGGCTGGAAAGAATCCGGGCTTCCCGGAGAAATCGTTGTTTGGTGCTTTCGTCGAGTCGATCGCCGGCACGGATGGACTTGATCGCCACTTTGCGTTTCAGCTTCTCGTCGTGCGCAGCGTAGACTTCGCCCATGCCGCCCTGTCCGAGCGAACGCACGATTCGATAATGGCCGATGATTCCGTCCTGGCGCACGCTCGTCTCCTAATCCCAGACAACGAGCACAACAATGGCTGTTGGAGCAACCCAGACCATGCCACTCGGTCCAGGCCATCAGTATATTAACCGACGATCTCCTCTGCTACGAGAGATCTATGGTTCAGGATCTGAAGTGGAACGGTAGGCTTCGAGCGTTGCTTCTCTTACCCGTTGATATCACAGATGATACGGAAGTGGGTCGTTGGCCTGAAAGGCAGGATCACACCTCGTCGTCGTTCGTCTCAACTTCCTGGGAAGAGATCCGAAGTGGTTTCTTACGGAAAAAGACATAATAGAAGATCGCCGCGCCGAGCATCCAGCCCAGCGCCAGCAGGAACAGGCTCTTGTTTTCCTGGGTGAGAAACGAGCCGGTCAGCATGGCGATTTCGCCCAATACGAAAAGCATGGGGATGAGCGGGAAGAGGGGCAGGCGAACCGGCGACTCGGGGGAATTCTTTTTCATTCGCAGGATGATCAGCGCGAATCCCGTGATGGCGAAGAACGTCGAGTCGATGATCACGACCCCCGTCAGCAGTTGGTCGATGGCGCTCTTGCCTTCGGGGAAAAAGAAATACGCGCTGAACAGCAGGAGAAACGTCATGCCCCCCAACAGGAGAATCGCGGCCAGGGGTGTACGGAACTTCGGATTCACGTGGGCGAAGGTCTTGAAGAATCGACCATCCCGGGCCATGCCGTTGATGAGCCGGGGCCCGGTGAGAAACTGCGCGTTCAGGACGCCAAACGCGGAGATGGCCACCGCTCCGGCGATGAGTCGTCGTCCCGTCTCGCCCCACGTCGTCGCCACGGCGTCCGCTGCGAGCGTGGTGCTGCCGACCACGCCTTCGAACCCGAGCAGGTGCAGGAACGCCCAGTTGGCGAGCAGGTAGACAATGACCACGATGCTCACGCCCCCGACGATGGCCAGCGGGACGTTGCGCCGGGGTTGTTTCACCTCGCCCGCGATCCACAACGCCTGCTGCCAGCCCCCGAAACTGAAGAACGCGGGGATCATCGCCGCGAACATGAGACCGGCCAGCCCGATCCCGCTCGCGTCGTTCGCGTCGTTCGCATCGCCCGCCGAAGCTGCATCGACAACGGGAACAGCCTCGCTCGCGCCATCCACGAACATGGCCAGCCCAGCGACGACCAACAACGTCACCACTTTCGCATAGACCGTCAGGTTCTGGATGCGCGAACCCCAGCGCACACCGAGTATGTTCGCGGTGATCAGGCCCAGGATCAGGATCGACGAGAGCCCCAGCACCCAGGGCGTCGAGAGATTTTCCCGGCCCACCATCCCCCCCAGATGCTCGGCGCAAATCACCGCGATGATCGCCGCGGCCCCGGCCTGGATCGCGGTGGCGTTACAGAAGACATAGATGAAACCAGTGAGGGAGCCATAGGCGTCGCGGAGGATTTGGTACTGGCCCCCTGTGTTGGGGTACATGCTTCCCAGTTCGGCGAACGTCAGCGCCCCGAGCAGGGCGATGATTCCCCCGACCCCCCAGGCCAGCATGGCCATGCCCCCCGTGTCGGCGATCCGGGCGACCGTGGTGGGCGTGAAGAAGATCCCCACCCCGATGATCGCCCCGACCACCACGCACGTCGCGTCCACCGGCCCCAGCACGCGTTTCAGATGAGGCTCGCCCTCGCCTCCCGTCTGGTTGTTGTCGAACTCATCGGCCATGTGGGACAGGAGGATACCAAGCCTTGAGCCAAGAGGGCATCGAAGCAACGAGATGCGAAGGCCTCTCGGGAACCCCTATCCCCAGCCGGCCAGCAATGACAGCAGGTCTTCGACATCGACATCGCCATCGAGGTCGGTGTCTTCGGGGCAGGGCGGGCCGCACGCGCCCCACTTGGCCAGGAGGCTCAACAGATCATCGACGTTGACCACGCCATCGAGGTTGTTGTCGCCCCGTTCCAGGTCGCAGGAGTCGGGGACGCCGTTCACGTTGACATCGGGGGTGGTGGGAGGCCCGGTGTAGCTCATCGTGAACTGCACCCACGAGGGATTGAAACACGCCGTGGCCAGGAAAGTGTCGGCCTCGAAACGGAAAGTGGCATCGCCACTGCCCACAAGGGCATTGTAGTCGGTCATCGGGATCACCAATTGATCGACCTTGGGAATGTCAATTTCAGGATTGCTGGGGCACCCCTCACTGTTCGAGCCATTGAACACGCGGCTCTGAAAATCGTCATTGAGAAATACGTCGATGTACTTGAAGGTCCCCTTGAGGTCGGCGTTGGATGAAAGGTCCAACGTCACATCGCTGAGGGCCATCGGGGGGGTAATGAAGGTGTGACTGACCGTCGAGCCGAGTCCGATGGGCCCGCGTCGAGGCGAGTCGGTGACGAACAGGCCCGCCAACTCGCATTCATCGGCCAGGCCATTGTTGTTGCAGTCTTCGCAGTCGTCGGGCACGAGGTTGTTGTTGCAGTCAACGCTGGTGAGGTCGGCCAAGTCACATTGATCGAGCAAGCCGTTTGCATTGCAGTCGAAGGCGGTGCCGTCGGCGAGTTC
>JAPULD010000404.1 GCA_027295365.1 Planctomycetota bacterium | reverse complement strand
ATCAATTCGACACGGACCTCGACACCGGGGATGGCGAATTCAACGTCCAAACAGTCATGGGCAGCGTTTTCCTGAACTCCCATGTCTCCGATACGGTTCGACTCACGATCGGCTTCAGCTATCTCTACGAGGATTACGATTTCGACGGCACGACCGGCATCGGGGGGCTCGATCCCTGGGAGGACATCCACACCCAACGAATTCGGTTGGTGATGCACTTTGATCTCTCAAACGATTGGTCGGTTTACGCCGGGGCATTGGCGATGTTCGCAGGGGAATCCGGCGCAAGCTCCAGCGACTCGGACACCTACGGCGGCACGTTCGGTTTCACCTACCGCAAGAGCGCGGATCTCACGTGGGGAATTGGCGCCATCATCATTGACCAGCTTGAGGACGATGCCCGTTTCTTCCCGGCGATTCAGCTCAATTGGCAGTTCAAGCCGGCATGGCGACTGACCAGCTTTTCCAACGTCAAACGGGTCGGTTTTGAAGTGATTTATGCCGTGGACCCGACCTTGGAATGCGGGTTGGGGGTGGGGTATGAGTACAACCGTTTTCGGCTCGATGACAAGGGATTCGCCTCGGACGGCATCGGGAGGGTGACCGGCATCCCGCTCATGGCAAGACTCGGCTGGAAACCATCATCGGACTTCACCCTGAGCGTCTACGGGGGTGCTCAACTGGGGGGCGAGATCAGGATCGAGAACTCCAGAGGCAGCAAGCTCCGGGAGGATGATTTCGACCCGGCCTTCTTCGCCGGTGTCTCGGTCTCGTTCCGATTCTGAATTCAGTCGTCGAACGATCCAGAAGCGTTCTCGAATTCCGGCTCGTCGGTCCACGGACTCAGATCGACTGCCATGCGCCCAGAATTGATTCGCCATGAGGTTCCGGCCCTCGGACTCGTCTCGATTTGATCCGTTCGGGCATGGCTTCGTCGCGCCCCGAGCAACGTCATGGGACCTTGCGTCGGAATCAGCCATCGATCGGGCAGGACCACGCGGCAATACCACCGATCGCCCCAGGTGCGGCGATGAATCTCCATCGTGTCATCGGTAGCACCGGCAAAGAACTTCCAGGGACCGATTTCGGGAATGGTCAGGGCCACGAACGGTCCTTGCTCATCCGCTTCGGGGCCGATCAGCAACGTGATCGATTCGACATGCCTGACCTCATCGAGCTTTGCGATTGTGGCCAAGGGTGATGATGGCGGGGCAAGGCGACTCGGGGCAGACTCCAGAGGTCTTCGGCATTCGAAGAACAACTCCCATCGGTGATCGAGCCGGCGCAATTGAACCATGGTCATTCGGTCCGCCGACATGGACGGTGCTATGCGAGTCTGGATGTCGCCCAAAGTGAGCGGCGGGTGAAAAAGCGGAAATGCCACCCCGGGAGGTCTGACCTCTATCGACTCGGGCGTGAAATCCATTCGGTATTGACGCTGGTCGGCTTCAATGAGCAGAATGTGAGAGTCGAATCGAATTGGCTGTGCTGTCCTCAACGGGCCGGCGTCGGGGGTTTCCGCCCGGTCGATGCGAACTTGCGTCAGAACCCCCGATTCGATCTGAGCCACCGAGGGAATGTCGCGGGTGTGGATCCAGGTAAACCGAGGGATGATGGTCTCGCGGGTTCGGTTGACCATCACCATTCGCACCTTGAGTGGATCTTCCGCTTCCGTCCACATCAACAGGGGTTCGCGTTGCTCCAGCCAGTTGCGGACCTGCTCATCTCGCTGGGCCAGACGCAATGACTCGCCGATCAGGATGCCCAGCAGTTCATTGAGTCGGCGAGGGTCGGCTTCCCAGATTGCAAAGGGTCGTTTGCGATCACGTCCGACTTGCGTCAAGGCCAAGATGCATTGATTGGCAAGCATGGGCTCGGTGTGATGCAGTCGATCCAATCCCCAACCCCACAAGGCGGCGTAGTACTGGGCGACGATGGTTTCCAGATCGGTGAAGTGCAGATCCGGGTGATTCACGCCTAGTCGTTGCGCCATCAACGTCCATCGCCAGAATTCCAGGGGGGATTGTGCATCGGGAAGATCCGGCGCCGGACCCGCGGGAAGTGTTGGCAGGGAGGGATCGCTGGTTCCCATCGTGGAGGGAGGATCGATCCATCGGGGGGTGATGACCTGTTGAGTTAGCCTCAGATCGCCTTCAAAGCCGATGGGGAGACGCAATGCCAGATAGGGCCCTGCCTGCACCCCCAGAACCAACGCACTTGAATCGTCATCCGGTCGAACGCTGCGGACGAGCAGGTGCCGGGGATCGTCGGTCCAGTGCACTTGAGCCGAATCCGTGATCCTCTGCATCCAGATCACGTGACCCTCAATCGTGCGGTTGTCGTCGAGCGTGAGATGCAGGACGCTGGGCCAATGATCGCCCGGTTGCGTGGAGGTCAGGGACATGAGCAGCGGGCCGCCACGCACGGCAATCGGGTTCGTGTTCATCACGTGGATGTCGCGCACTGGTTGTGCGCTCGCCATCGTGGTGAAAAAGAAACAAAGCGCGAACTGTTTGGCAATGACGATCAAGAACAACTTCTCTCGGGCCGAAATGAAGAGTGTCACCGGCGAATACAATTTTACCGAATTCGATTCGCATGAAACGAAAAATCGGCAACACGTAAGAGTTCTCTGGATGGTTGTCTCATCGGGAAGCGGCGTAATCCACCTCGATTGGCGATCATAGTCGCAGGTTCCTTTGTTCGGCAGCAGTGAGTGGGCGAAATTGATGATAGAGATCACCGAGAAAGGCGCCATTGCGTTCGAATTGAGGGCAGAATCCGCCTCTGTCGTGGAACTCGTCGGAGATTTTGACGGGTGGGACGAGCAATCCAGGCCCATGCATCGGGAATCCGATAGCGTGTGGCGTCTGGTCCTGGACCCGGGCCCGGGAGTCTACCTCTTTCGATACCGTATCGATGATCATCAATGGCGACTCGACGACGCGTCCCATGGCATCATCACGACTTGGGATGGAATCGTGAAAAGCCGGGTGTTTCGCCCCGGGTTCGAGTATGTCATGACTTCCCTGGCCGCCTGATCAGCTTTGTTGTACTGACTCGCGTCCCAGACGCTCGGCGATGATCGAGCAGGTCTGGACGATCGCGGACTCCAGATCGTCATTGACGACGAATTCGTCGTACACACCACTGGAATTTGCCTTCTCGATCTCGTTTCTCGCCTGGGCATATCGGTGCTGAATCGCGTCCTCATCATCGCGTCCTCGGGCCTGAAGCCTCTTCAGCAGAACATCCTCGCTTGGTGGCGTGATGAAGATCAGCAAGGCCTGGGGAGCCGATTGCCTGATCTGAATGCCCCCCTGCACATCGATTTCCAGGATGACCAGACGGCCATTCGTCAGTGCAGCTTCGACCGGCTTGCGAGGTGTGCCGTATGAATTCCGTCCGAAGACGGTGGCATGCTCCAGGAAATCGCCTTTTTTTCGCATCGCGTCGAATTCCACAGTGGTCATGAAGTAGTAATCCACTCCATCCGTTTCCTGGTGCGTGCGCGTGCGTGTCGTGGCGGACACGCTGAAGACCGCATCGAGACGCTCCTTCACCGCACGCACGATCGTCGTCTTGCCCACTCCCGAGGGGCCTGAGATCACGGCGAGCAAACCCGGGTTGGAATTCCTGCCTTCGGTCATGAGGCGTGCAGTGTAGGCGATCCGACGCGATGGTCGAACCGGGTTGATCGCTCAGAGACTCAAGCTGTAGGTGTAATACCCCTCCTCCCGGGCAAAACCGAGATCCTCGTACAACGCCTGGGCTTGATGGTTTGACACGTCGGTGGACAGCTCGATGCCCCGATACTCAGTCTCCCGAGCGTGCTTGATCGCCATGAGCATCAAAGCACGGGCAATCGCCTTGCGACGGAAATCCGGATGCACGAAGAGGTCATTGAGCAGCCAGACTCTTGCCATCCGCACCGATGAGAACAGTGGATACAACTGCGTGAATCCCGCAGGCTTTTCTACGTGGAAGGCAAGGAAGATCACGGACTCATCGGTGGCGAGTCGCTTTGAGAGAAAGGCTTTCGCCCCTTCCAGGTCGCTCGCCTGCTTGTAGAACATGCGATACCCATCAAACAGAGGGGCAAGGCGTGGAATGTCATCGAGCGTGGCGCGGAGGATGGTCGTAGAGTCTGACATGGGGAGTTGATATCAGGCCGGTAAACCATTCGTGATGACGTGCTCGATCGATTCGCAAAAGCGGTCGATCTCTTCGAGGGTGGAGTAGACGCTGGGCGAGACGCGCAGGCCGATGCACGCC
>JAPULD010000403.1 GCA_027295365.1 Planctomycetota bacterium | reverse complement strand
CCGCCAGGGGCGGACCCTCTCCAAAGGTCCACCACCAGGGCATGCCCGCGTGCAGGTCGATTCCGAGCATCATGATCCCGAAGGCGATGTTCATCACGCCGAGGTAGGTTACGATCGAGCGGTAGCGGACCACATCGCGCGACACGATGAGCACGAGCACCCCATGCAGGCCATACAGCGCGGCGATCGATCGCGTGAGATAGTCAACCAGGGGCGATGCCGGGAATTCCCCCATCCCGAGTTTCGCATGCACCGAGGCCATGACCGACTCAGGCAGCAGCATGGCGGGAAACGCCAGCAACAGTACGCAGGCGACGAAACGGAGCAGCAGGATCAGGGCGCGTTGTGAAGTCATGATTTGGACCTCGTTTCCATCGTTATTATACGAGGCAATGCCAGTGCAACAGGCAAGACCGACTCATTCAGGCGGTATGAATTCATCCTCGGGCGGAACCGGATAGAGGCTGAAGCCCAGGGCGAAGCCATTCCGGGCCAGTCTCGCGATGGTCTCGGACTGGATCAGCGTCCAATGGCAGCCCCTCTCGGGTCTTTCATCGCCACTGTCGTATCCGAGATCGAGAATGCGTTTCGAGCATTGGTCCCATTGCTCTCGCAGATCTGCCGGCAACGCCTCGACCAATTCACAGAATTTGTTGAGCGCGACGTCCGGGTCTTTTTCGATTTCAAGACCATCCATTTCGAGGCGAGCAAAGTCGAGATCGCCGGTCCGTGCGTGATGAAGAACGAAGGCCGTGGGGGAGAAGGCGTCGAGAATCGGTTGCAAGTCACGCTCCGATTCAAGATCCAGGTCGATGGTGATGAAGCTGGGTTCCATGAATGATTACTGGCAATGGAGATCCGCTGTGCAGATCGGGTGGCGCTTATTTATATTTGTTCACACCGATCCGGAGGAGGACACTAAAAATTGCGAGGAGACTTGCACGACTAGGACTTGGAATCTGACTTCTGCTTGATCAAATCGTATTGTTCCATGAGTCGTATTCGATGGTCTTTGTCCACAACGTATTCCTCGGAATAGCCGCAGTCTGCGCAAACGTATCTCGTGATTGGAACATGATTCAACATCGTCGCTCCGATGCGTATAAAGTCACCGTCGCCCGATACCGTACTTCCGGGAATCAGTATAAGCTTGACCTCATTGCATTTTGGGCAGGTTCCGGATTGAAGCATTTCGTTAGTCTCCCTTAGGACGCGTTGTTCTCTTCAATTGTAGCGTAAAGGATACAGGACGGAGACATGCGCGGTCGAATACGGTCCGCAAAGCGGACCCTACAAGAAAATAATCTACCCCTCTTCGTGCCCTCCGTGCTCTCTGTGTTGATATTCCTACTTCAAGTATTTCTCGAACCACTCCACGATCGACACGGTGCTGGTGATTTTGTTCTTGGTCTTGCGCCAGCCGTGCCCTTCGTCTTCGAACAGTACGTACTTCACCGGCACGCCTCGCTCCTTCAGTGAATCCACCACCTGTTCGGCTTCCACCACCGGGCAGTTCGTGTCGTTGGCGCCGTGCAGGACGATGGTGGGGGCGATCACCCGGTCCATCTTGTGAAAAGGTGAAAGCGCGTACAGCATCTCCGCCTCCGTGTCGGGATCGCCATACTCGACCTTGCTGATCGCAGCCATCCAGGGCTCGGTGTTGGCGAAGAACGTCTGGAAATTCACGAGCCCGAACAGGTTTGCCCCGGCCGCAAACCGATCGGGAAACTCCGTCAGTCCCGCCATGGTCATGTAGCCCCCATAGGACCCGCCCATGATGCCCATCTTAGTGTAGTCGCCGATGCCGCGCTCGAACATCACATCCAGGCACGACTCGATGTCGCGCACGCCATCGACTCGCAACGCGCCGTTGTCGAGGTTGACGAAGGCCTTGCCGAACCCCGAAGAGCCTCGCACGTTGGGGGCGAAGACCGCGATGCCTCGCTTGAGCAAAGCCTGGTAGACATCGCGAAACCGGGGGCGTTCCTGACCCTCGGGCCCTCCATGAAAGCTGAGCACGACGGGGCCCGGTTTCTCGAAATCGTGGGGGAGGTACAGCCAGCCCGACAACTCAAGTCCATCGTGGGCCCTGAAGGTGATCAGCTCAGGTTTGACGAGATCTCTCAGATCGACCCCCGCGTGGGGGCTGCGGGTGATCTGCCGGTATTCGTTGGTCGCCACGTCGTACAGCCACACATCCGTCGGTTGCGTCGAGCCAGAGATCGACATCGCCAGCAACGTGTCATCGGGTGAAAAGGTCACGCCGCCCACGATCTCGCCCGGCGGGTCGGGCAATTGCTTGCGAGCATGACGGGTCAGGCCGATCAATTCGATCTCGTTGCGCCCCGCCACGTTCCAGACGAGGCAGGCCACGGTGTCGGAGTGACTCAACACGAAGCCGCCCAGTTCCGCATCATCGCGCTGGGCGAGGATTTCGATGTCGCCCGGATTGCCGTCTTCATCGATCACGATGACTCCGAACGCGGCCAAATCCCGATCCTTGTTCGTCACCAGATAGACCTCGCTGCCATCGGCGGTGATCGTCCCGCTGAAACTGCCCGGCCCTTCGTGAGGCGTGAGCAGGGTTTCCTCTTTCGTGTCCAGGTCGATCAGGTAGAGATCGTTGTCACCACGGCTGGCGAGTCGATAGACGAGGCCGGTTCGGTTGTCGGCGCTGACGGACTGGAGATAGCCGATGCCCGGGTTCTCCGAGATCAGGGTGTACTCAGCGACACCGTCGTCCTTGATATTCCTTCCGGGGGTGATGAGCCAGGCGTCCATGGCCCCCGGCGTCCTGCGGTTCGAGGCGATCGTCAAGTGACGGCCATCGTCCGTCCAATCGCCCAGCCAGTTGTTGGTCGAGCCCCCATCGGTCAGCAGTCGCACTCGCGATCCGTCAGAGTTGACGAGATAGGTCTGCGAATTCATCCCGCCCCCCGGGGCCATGGAGAACGCGATGCGATTCGAGGTGGGGGACCAGGCGATCCCGCCCACGGGATCCTCGAACGCAGTCACCTGGGTCGGCCATCCACCCCCCCCGCCCCCGGAAATGGAAGTGGGAATCGAAACGGTCCAGATCTGGGGCAGCCCCGACAGGGTGGAGATGAAGGCGATCGTCCGCCCATCGGGCGAGAACGTGGGCGAACTGCACGAGCCGATCTTCGCCATCAAGGCGATCTCGGCGCGGAGCGCAACGTTGGGAGCATCATTCTCCTGTCCCAAAGCGGGAAGTGAGGGGATGAGCAAGGAAGTCAGACCGATCAGAATGGACAGGCGGTGGTTCTTCATGGCGGTTCTCTCGATTCAATCACGAGGCGCAAGGACAAGCATCCGGCTCGCAAGAACCGGCATGGTACGACACGATCGCAGTGTCGAACAATCGGGGTAGGAGGCCGGGGGAGTGGGGGAGTCCGGGGATGTCCGGGGGTGGGGGGGTGAACGATCCAGCCCCGCTTACTCGCTCGGCATGCTCGCAAACAGCTTGGCGGCTTCGGCCTGGATTTCTTGGGGCGTCATCTCGCGAATCTTCTGCGAGATGCCCCATTCGTGACCAAACGGGTCGCGGGCTCTTGCGAAACGCTCGCCCCAGAACTGGTCTTCCGGTTCCGTGAGGATTTTCGCGCCGTGTTCCTTCATGAGGGCCACCATCGCATCGCAATCGTCCACGTAGAGATGAATGGCCACACTCGAGGCGCCCAGGGTCTTCGGGCTGGGGGTGCCGCCATGTTCGGGCAGTTCCTCGCTCAGGTAGATTTTCGCCCCATCAACGCTGTATTCGCAATGCATGACCCGGCCATCGGGCATGGTCATCAGATGCACCGGCTCGACGCCGAACACGTTCGTATAGAAAGGAAGCGCCTCGTGGCAGTCCTTGATGCTCAGGTAGGGGATGAAGTCGAGAATTTTCATGGGGGGCATTTCGTGAAGGGGAACAGTCATGTCGTTCTGAATCGTAGGGTCCGCTGTGCGGACCATGGTGGGCATTCAATCGGGTGCATATCGGGTCCGCACAGCTGACCTTACGTGCTAAGTGTTATCCAGCCAGGAGTGTATCGCACTTCTCAATGAAACTCGACGGGGAATAATCATTCCAGTCCCGTTTCCTATCACCAGAGACTGGTTCGGCTCAAGCGAATTGAATGGCACGTTTCGAGATAAACTCGTTTTAGTCTGCCAATTTTCGCAGCTTGCATTCCAGCAACTCCTTCTCGTGAGGAGCAACCTTCTTGGCCAATGCATCCAAGTAGCAGTTGATAGCGTCGTCCTTCCTGCCTTCCAACTCATACATGCGGGCGATCGCACAATCAAGGAGCAGGTATTTTTTCATGTCCTCTCGATCTCGCAGTGATTGCAGTTGTGACATCGCCTCGTGTGTATCGCCCGCCTGCCCCATGGCAATCGCCCGGTTCAATGCGTAAATCGGCGAATCACGGAGTA
>JAPULD010000402.1 GCA_027295365.1 Planctomycetota bacterium | reverse complement strand
GGTGCGGCGACTGACAACCTGCACACCATGCGGGCCCTGGACCAGCTGGCCAGGACCGTCGCGCGTGGCGAGTTGTCACGATTTGATCACGACTAATCCATTTGCATCAGGAGCATTTGCCATGAAACGCCTTTCCATCGCTTTACTGGGTCTCGGGTTGACGGTTCTGCCCCTCAATCCCGTCTGGAGCCAGGAGTCACCTTCGAAACCCGATCTTGCGCAGACGCATCAGGACATCAACATCATGCGCCGCGTGTTCGTCAAATCGATCGATCGCGCGTTGGGCGATCATCTCGGTTCGGATGAGGAGAAGAGCGCCTCGGAGGAGAAGAGCACCATGGAAGTCGGCTTGCTGCCGGCGACCTCAGGTCCCATTGGATACTCGTACGCATTCGATACGTACAGCGGGCTGTTCTCGAACTATGCAAACGATGCCCGGGGCTTCTATGTTCCGGGGCACGGCGCCATGTTCTCGTTGGGCGTCAATGTGCCGACGATCGAGGTCGAGCTGGTAGAAGGGGGCAATGTCGTCGAGAAGGAAGACGAGAACGACCTCTGGTCCGAGGCCGAACGCGAGGCGACTGGCAAGACGATCGTCGCGACGGGTACGAATTTGTATTTTCCTTTTGCGAAAAATGTCACGAAAAAATACATCATCGACGAGGAATCCGTCGAGGTCGCCGTGGCCGCGGTGGTGAAAGCCATCGGCAAGCACGGCCTCAAGATCGAAGGCGTCGTCGATGATGAATCGATCGTCGTGGTCTTGAGTGTCCGGGGCGGCCAGGTGTTACCGAAAGACAAGAATATGACTCAGAGCTCCTTTTACACCGTTCTGGGTCGAAGCTCGAGCCGTGATGACACCCGGCGCATCGTGATTGAAATCACCATCTCGGATCTCAAGCGGTACGCGGGCGAACGGATTGATTTCGACGCGATCATGGAGCGAGCCAAGATCACGAGGTTTTGACCAACAGGACGCTCAGAAACGTTCGGTATGGTGGCGGTGTACGACTCTCAGTACATCGCCACCGTAGTTTTTGGCCGAAGGTGAATAGAGGGTTGGGGGGTATAGCGCTCGCGTCCCGATCGACTGTACTTCTGGGGTCGCCACAACCAGGATCCGGTCCATCCACTTGACAATCGGCATCGCCCCGTTCGGTTTGCCGAGGCGTGTTCAGTCCATCCCTTGACGATGGTTTCCCACGCCTCGCGTCGACGCGACCACTTGATGTGGATGGGATCAACGCCATACCACGCCACGTCGGGTTCGATCAACGGAATTGAGCGTTCACGTGCGAGTTGGCGGAGGAGGACATCAAGCTGTTCAGTTCTGTCCATCGCCAAGGGATACGTGATGGCATGGCGCGGAAACAACAGCGCCTTCATGAGACGAAAATGGATCGGTCGAATCGATCGGATCCTCGCCATGGGTAGCGCCGTCATCACGATCTTTGCCGAGTGAATTTCGAGTCGATCAAGACATGTTCTTACCCAACTCAGAATCGTTTCGGGTTCGATGCCATACATGACGTCGTTCCCGATGTCGGTCAGCAGGGCGAACGTGGGGCAGGTGTCGCGTGGTTGGAGATCGTCCCACAGTCCACACTCGACGATCCCGGGCAAGGTCCGGCCCAGAAGCGAGCTGTCGATGCCATAAGAACGACCTCGGCCGAACGAGATCATGACGTCGAGTTCATCCGAGGGGGTCAACGCCAATGTGTCTCGCGAAGCACAAAGTACTCGTCGGATTCCGATGGTGAGGTTGCTTGCGCCCAACAAGACGATCCGGGCCTTGGGTTGGTCAGGAGTCTGGATCATGGGGAAGCATCATGTGATTGGCAAGAATTCGATATTCAAGCGAGTATCGAGACAAATCGGCGTTTGGGGGGTTTCACAGGACATTGCCTGAGCATACCGCCAGACGATCTCCAGCCGTGAGAGAGGATGGTGCAGGTGAGATGATCGAGTCTGGGCGTGATTCAAAGGAGTGGGGGTAGAATCAGGCATCTCCAGAATGTCTTGGCCGTTTGCCTGGCGGGGTTCCATTCGTATTGCCTCGGAGCCTCTTCTGGGACGGAATTATCGGTCATCACATGAAAAACTGGCTTTTTTCGGGACCAGAGCGCAGGATAGAAGCGTATTGGTCATAGGAAACCGGTAGAGGGTCACACAGGTGAACGCTCAATTACAATCATGGAGTATGCGTGTGCTGCCGCCGGACGCCGGTTCGTCCCAGACAAATTGGAAGATGATCTTCACCGCCAAGGATGGTGATGACCAAGCCTCCGCGCTGGCGCTGGAGCAGTTGGCGCGACGCTACTGGCCCTCGGTGTATGCGTTCGTCCGAAGCAGCGGACGCGATGTCCACGAGGCGGCCGATCTCACCCAGGGTTTCGTCTGCGACGTGATGCTTGGACGCAATCTTTTTCATGAGGCAGATCCCAAACGGGGGCGATTTCGAACGTTGCTCCTGCGTTCGCTGCAGAACTACCTTCGCGAGCGATATCGATTTGCCAATCGCAAGAAACGAAGTCCCGAATCAGGCAAACTGACCAGTCTCGACGATTCACATATGCACATGACCGCGATCGCGCCCGGGGTGACGCCCGAGGAGGCGTTTAATTTCGAATGGGGTGCCACCCTCGTGCGTGGGGTACTTGAGCTGGTTCGTCGAAACTGCGTCGCCGATGGCTTCGAGTCGCATTGGGTGGTCTTTGAAAGTCGAGTCGTGCGCCCCATGCTTTTTGGCGAGAAACCAGCCTCCTACCAGACACTGGTGGAAAGGCTCGATCTGGATGATCGATCGCAGGCGGCCAATATGTTGATTACGGTCAAACGCCGTTTCGCTCGGACATTGATGGCCGAAACCGGGAGAACACTCAGTGATCCCGCCCGGGCAAAGTATGAAATCATGGAAATTCTGGAGGATCTGGAGCGATCTTCATGACCGATGCCAAAAGGGAAAAACTCAGTGAGGCGCTGCGATGGGCCCTGGAATTGACGACGAATCCCGCCATGGCCGCCGCGGATTGGCTGGCCCGGGATATCGATCCCTCAAGGACCGGGGCGGTGGAATTACTCAGCGATTCGAGTGTTTCGTTGGAGACGCTCAATAAGGCCAAAGACGCTTTCAAGACCATGCGCATCGTTGGTGAACACGCGGTCGATCGACGACTTGGGGGCCGGCTCTACCTCGCGGCCATCGCCGCGGGCATTGTGCATCACCATGAACGCATCAGCGCCCAATCCGACGGCGCGCTGCTCAAGGCCTTGCGTGAATTCATTCGCGATGACAGCATGCCCGAGCAATTGCGAGAGATCGCGGACTTTGCGTATTTGAGCATCCAGAACAGCGTCTCGAATAACCATCAAGACGCGCAAGACGATTGAATTCCGTTGATGCTGATTCATCGAACGCCTAGGCTCGATCGTGAATTTCTCTCATCACCCTGCCGACCAAGCAGGCACCAATCTGGAGATTGAACGAAAGTTCCTGCTGGACGGGTTGCCCGACATCCCTTCTCTGGCCGAGCGGTTGGAGATCGAGCAAGGGTATTTGGCTCAAGCAGATTCCGTGGCATCCGAGATCGGAACCACCTTCAGCCAGGGACGATTGCGTCGAATCACTTTCGAGAATGGTTCGGTGCGGTACATCAAGACGTTCAAGCATGGCGAAGGTCTGGTGCGTGAGGAGACCAATATCGAACTGGACCGGGAGGCTTTCGAGCGGGACTGGCCCATGACCAATTCCCGACGATTGACAAAGACCCGGTTTCGCCTGCCCTTGGGGGAGTTGCTCTGGGAAGTCGATCACGTTCATGGCTTGGAAGTGTTTCTGGCCGAGGTGGAAATGCCCAGTCCCGATACGGTGGTGGAGATTCCCGACTGGTTGGAGCCACACATCGTTCGAGAGGTAACTGACGAGCCGGC
>JAPULD010000401.1 GCA_027295365.1 Planctomycetota bacterium | reverse complement strand
CCGCGGTTGCGATATTTCTTGGCGATGGACACGACGAGCCGGAGGTTGCCCCCCGAGAGGTCGCGCTTCGCCTGCTCGTATTCGTTGAAGACCTTGACGATCTCATTGACTCGGCGATGGAGCTGCTCGGGATTCTCCAGCACGAGGGAGCGCAGGCCATCCAGTTCCTCCTGCATCACGTAGACGTCTTCGGGGTCGTAGCGGCCCGGGTGCTTCTCCGCCTTGACGAGGTCTCGTTGCAACGAGCGGATCTTCTTGTTGATGGATTGGAGCTTGCGGAGCAAAGGCTGGATCTTCGCGGTACGTAGGCAGCATTCCTCCAGCATGGTGGCGACTTTGCGACGCCTTCGGGCCATGGTCTGCTCGATCTCCAGGCGTTGCTTGTCGGTCACGCCTTCCTCGAGAAACTCCCAGTCCTCAATGCTCAACTGCAGCAGCAGGCGAATGGTCTTGAGGTTGATGGGGATTCGCGAAGCGACTTTTTCCTTGGCGTTGGCCTCGGCGGTGGAAATACGCATCGTCCGGTCGAAGGGCAGGTTGCCTTCGTGCACCTGTTGCAAGGTATCGACGGCTTGCGCTGCGGTGTAATCCGATTCAAGCACCCGACGACGGAAGATCATCCTGGTCGTCTCGATCTTCTTGGCGAGGCGGATTTCCTCCTCGCGCGTCAGCAGGGGGATGGTGCCCATCTGCGTGAGATACATGCGAATCGGGTCGTCGATGCGTTTGGTGCCGCTCTCGGCGATGACCTGCTCGATGACGGCCTGGGCATCCGGTTCGTCGAGCAACTCCGCCTCCTGGTCGGAGATGGTCGTGCCGGCCCGGGCGCCATGGGAGGCTTCGTGGTCGCCGTCGATGTCCGAGGGGACGTGGATCGGGCCGGCGTCGCGGCGGGGGTCATCGCGTTTGAATTTCAGGTTCGTCGCCAGCGGGGCGAGAAAACGCGATCCGTTGGCGAGTCGGCGCGCCGTCGGCTCGTCGTAGAACTCGATCCCCAGTCGCTCGATCAAGTGGAGCAGCTCATCGAGCTTTTCCGGATCGACCATTTTGTCGGGCAACGAGGTGTTGATCTCCTCGTAGCTGATCCACTTGCGCTTCTGGCTGACGAGAAGCAGCTGTTTCAAGGTCGGATGCATGTCGGGTATCGAAACATTCACGATCAATCGCTCCCTGGAGAAAGAGGATGAGTATTCACTTTCGTTCTGACGAGCGTGCACCAAGAAAAATCGCATCGGGACGATCGCCTTGGCTTCGTCGTCGTTCAATCAAGGCCTCGAGCGTCTGATGATCGCTTCCGCTCGAGGCAAGGGTCGGTTCAGACATCGGTTGGCGCCGAGATTCATCAAGCGTGATCTGATGACGCAGGACGCTTGAGGCGGCTTCGATCTGGCTGGCCACGGCGAGTTCATCATCGCCACAGCGTGACTGAGCTTCAAAGTAAAGCGAACTGGCGAGCTGCCGCGGACTCTCCTGGGTTTCCAGGTGTCCCAGCAGTTCCTGCATGGCAAGGGCCTGGCCCTGTCCCAGATGCTCCAGCACGATGTGCGCGATGGATCGGGACATCGGATCGATGAAATCCTGCATACCGAACGCCTTGGCGATCGGAAGGGAAGTTTCGCCATCGATTGATTCAAGCGTCGCCCGGAGTGCGGTCTCGGGATCGAAGATCAGGAGCGCCAGAAGCTCACGCTCGGCCATGCGGCGGGCCCTTGAAACCGGAGCCGCATCGCGCAAAAGGCTCGACATTTCCTGATCGCTCATTGATTCAGCCAAATCATGTGATTCAGGTTCATACGAGGAGGCCGTCGTCTCTGGTGATGCAGTTGTTTCACGCTTCCGACGCTTGGGCATTAATGAAAGCAGGTCGGAGAGTGATACCTGAAAGAGACTGGACAGATGCATCAACAAAGGTTGCTTTCGCACCCCCGCCATTTCATTGAATCCAAGATCGGCCAATTCACCCAAGAATGCTTCGAGTCGCTTTTGCCGACCCGAAAGACTGTTGACGGTCGCGAGCATTTTCTGGAAACGATTGACCTTGAAATCCAGTGCGTCGATGGACGCTTCGATCGCCAATTCAAAACGTTGCTTGCCTTGGTCCTGTTTCAGCAGGTCATCGGGATCGAGTCGATCAGGCAGCACTCCGATGCGCACGTCCACGGGGGACGAGAAGAATATTTCCACCGCCCGGTCCGCGGCCCGGAGTCCCGCCTCGTCACCATCGAAGACCAGCACGACGGTATCGCAGAGCCGTCCCAGGATCGACGCATGTTCGCGGGTCAGGGCAGTGCCCAGCGTGGCCACGACGTTCTCGATACCCGCCTGGTGACAGGCAATGACGTCGGTGTAGCCTTCTGTGACAATGGCCTGGCCTGTGTCGATGATCGTACGCTTGGCCTGGTGCAGCCCGTACAGTGTCTTGGATTTGTTGAAGATCGGGCTTTCGGGACTGTTGAGATACTTGGGCTCATCTTCGGGATCGATGATGCGGCCCCCGAAGGCGATGGGCTTCCCGGTCTCGTCGCTGATGGGGAAGATGAGCCGATTGCGGAACGTGTCGTAGTGGCCATCGCCTGAGCCGCGTTCCTTGAGCAGACCGGCGGAGGTCGCGACGCGCATGGCGGATGGCTTTGATCGCAGCTTGGTGGTCAGGGCGTCCCATTGGTTGGGGGCGGCCCCCAGGGAGAATCGCTCGACCATCTCGTCGGCGATGCCTCGTTTCTCGATGACGTCCCGGGCCTCCTGGCCCTGCACAGGATCACGCAGGATGGATTGGAAGAACGAACCGGCATAGGCCGACGCTTTTCGCATATCGCTCCGGGTGGGGCGGCCATCACCGTGCGCCTCATCACGTCGATCGGTCAGCGTGATGTTGACTCGCTCGGCGAGAAACCGCAGGGCATCCGGAAAGTCCATCTTGTGATACTGCTGAACAAACGTGAACGCGTCACCCGCGGCCCCGCATGAATGACATTTATAAAAGGCATTGCTCTTGTGGGTGACCACGGCGAACGACGGTCGATGGTCGTCGTGGAAGGGGCATACCCCCACGTGTTCCCGACCGCGCGGCTTCAGGGCGATGTGCTCGGCGATGAGCTGCACCAAGTCCGTGGCGTCGCGTACATTGTCAATGTCGGATGAGCCCAACCAGCCACCTTTCTGTCAGAACGCCGAACGAAGTTGCCGCACGAACCTCACACTCCATGTCATTGGGACAAGGCAAGTTGAAGTTCAACTTTCAGTACGATACGTCTTCACTTCCGGCGCAATGAACGCTCAATTCAGTCCACCCACATGTTTGAATCACGATGATTGATCGCCCGATTCCGAGGTGATCGAGAATCGGCGGCGCCGAAACGCGGCACGAGCGGTGGTTGGGCGTGCGCTGCGTCGGGAGGCCTTGAAACGGCTCCGGCAGGCATCAATCCCCTGGTAGGTAACGTGCTCACGTATCTGATATCAACCCTAGACCAAGACTGGATCAGGTCAAATGAAGTGGCAATTTTAAACGTCATTCCCCTCGAATAACACTTGTCAAATCAAAATAATTCTGTAGTGCGCCATGGCGAACATTTTGTCCCAGCCTGAGTTGCGGGGACTGAGGGATGTAGATTGATCTGAATATCCCGGATTCCTTGCACAACCGCCGTCCGGGGCGTGTCGGACGGCGAGTCGGTTATCGGAAGTGTGTTGTGTAAATCAGCCTTGGGCGGCGAGTTTCTGTAGGCGGGTGTAGCCATACTTTCGCTTCAAAGGCTTGACGACCAAACCCATTTTGATGGCCTTGGTCGATACTTTGATCCAAACCGACTTTCCATCCACCATGGCCCTGACGGTCTGCAGATTGGGCTTGAATTTCCGCTTGCTGGTGCCGGAGATATTCAGGCCGATGCCACCCAGGTACTTGGGCTTGCCGCGATAATGGGTTTTTCGGCCAACTTGAGTACGACGGCCGGTGAAAAAACAGACTCGGGGCATGGGATCATTCCTTGGAAGGGGCGTTTGAGCCCTGAAAATCGAGCCCTGCAGTATAGAGCTCCCAGCGGGGAGGGCAAGTGGGGGTGTGGAGTCAATGATGAGAGAGTTCGGTGGGCATGAGGGTTGATGAAGGCATCAAGGCAGATTCGCCGGACGAGGGCTTCTCGTCGTCTACTGAGGGGTTGCCAGCAGACGCCAGCTCCCTTGGAGCGCCTCGTCGTCCGTTCCGACGCAGTATGGAGCGTCTTCGTAGCAGGTCGTGGCGATGGCCTCGACTTTGAGACCGTCGATCTTCCAGAGGAACGAATCCGGCGCGGTGAATGTGGGGGTTCCGTTCTGGTCGATCATGGCCAGTTCGTACACGATTGATGAGAAGGGCCCAAATTGGTCGCCAGCCCCGCGATTCTCTGGATCATTCGTCGCGACCGCCAGGAGACGCTGGCGAGCCGGTTCATACAGGAGCGCCGCGATCTGCCGATCGAAGCCTGGCCGAATCGAGCTGGGGTAAAAACGCATCACGTCGGTGAGGCCTTGATCCGTCAATTTCGCCCGGAGCACATCGCCGGTTCGCCTTTCGCCCAGCACAATGATCAAGTCCCCGGTGCTGTCGCGAAAGCCGACCATGCCTTCAACCTGATCCCAGGGCTGGTTCGGGTTCTGAGGATTGCGCGCGGAAAGGCCGACGGATCCGTCTGATTGCTCGGGAAGCTCGAAGACATCGACGACCTCGGCGGAAACGCTTCCGTCGGCAGCCGGGACGATCCGCAGGTGGAAGAAACGCCCTGGCTTTGTCGGATCGTAATGCCCGCTTTCCGCGGCAAAGAATTCATCCTGTTTCCCGGGATTTCGACACAGTGATTCAAGATCGCTCGGGAGGCGTGCGCACTCAGGCAGGTGAAGCTCGACGGGGGTATAGGACAGCACCGACCGACCGGTCGTGTCCCAGTGGACCTGCACCATGCCCAATCGCGCCCCTTCATCGAGATCCTTCAGATCGTGAACGACCAGGAACCGGTTCGGACGCCACGGCGCCATACCGCTGATTCCGGGCAATTGAGTTTCCGAAGTCCATGTTGCGGAAAGTCGGGCCGAAGCGCCCCGCGTACCCGGGGCCGGCACATGCAGGATGCCCTGCCTTACTAGGCTCGCGAAATACCCGAAGGACCGCTTGTTGTAGTCCTGTTCGAGAGATACAAAGACGAATCGACCGGCCCAAAACACGAACAGGGTGACCAGGACGAGCAAGAACCGTGCCCAAAAACGTCTCTTGACGAAGGGACAGGGGTCTCGTGATCCGAAATCGATCGACAAGCGGTAGAGCCGTTTGGACGGAAATGTCCATTGCAGGAAAAAAACGATCAAGACCATAAAAAGGCTCACACCGGTGAAGGACCGAGCGAAGTCGATGAGCGTTTGAATATTTTGTAGCTCATCGTTGTACGTCTTCTCCCTGGTGACGATGTTCTTGCTGTGGAAGTAGAGATCACTCGCCGAGTTATTGAACGCTTCAAAGTCTTCGATTGTGTCATTGTGATCGAGGGAAGACTGAACATCGGCTCCATCGGGTCCGCCGAACGGGGCAAACAACCCGAGATCCCGAACGTTCTTGCCCAGTGAGGTCAGCGATCTCTTGCCAAAAAACCAGTACTCTTTTTTTGCGAGTACGTTGGCTCGGTTCGAGTATTCGCTGCTGAGAATGGGGAATTGAAGCCAAATCTCGCTGGCGAGCCGGTCCGATCCGATCTCCGCCGCCAAACCGGCGACCAGCGCACTTAGAATGAGAAGCGCCGTGCTGACCTGAACCCGCAGCGGCTCTTTCTTGTCATCCGACTTGCCATTGACCTTGTCTCCCGCCTGGTCCTCGGCCTTGATGCCCGCCTTGCCTTTGGACTTGTCTTTGGACTTGCCTTTGGCCACCGTGCTCGGGTCGGTGCCGTGCCGAAACCACCGGTCCAACGGACCGCGATCGACGCAGGCGACATAGACCAGGGCGAATGCGAAGATCGCATACAGACCGATCAGAATCGTCATCAGGAACTCGCCGAGCGAGAAGATGTTCATGCACGTGATCCTTTCGGCGCGAACTCGATTCGGGCATTCGACAGCCTTCGGTTTCAGGTCGTCTTTGGATAAAGCGATCACCGCCGGAAGGGTGTGAGCGGAAACCGATGAAATCCGAATCTTAGGTGAACCCAAAAATAGGATGCATGGCGATCATGGCGAGGCCGATCGATTCGCATCGGCGATGGATGGAATCGAAGCCGGATGTCTTCGTGGGTTCCTGGCTTCCGGAAGACAGTCCGCCCGAGACTCTGAAGGCTCATTCCAGATCAGGCAGGCCGCCGATCGAATCGACCTGGGTGGGGGTGAGGATCGTGCGGATCTTGAGGTTGGTCGAGGCGTTGAGTTCATCACGCGCGTAGCGCAGGGGGGCGTATTCCTCGATGACGCCATGATTTCGAAGGGGGACGATCATCGGCCGGCCCGAGTGCTTCCCGTAGATCCACGCATCGTTCGCCGTCACCAGCTGGACCATGGTCTCGGTCAATTCCCCGTACCGACTGATGTACGCAGCTCGGAGATCCAGAATCAGACGATGCTGCTCCGGGGAGATACGATCATCTTCAAGGCTGGGGCGTTGAAAGACATGATGCAAGGCATTCGGGTCTTGGAACACCATGACGTGAGCCGCACGATGAAACGTATCGAGCAGCGAATCGCCAAACACCTCCGGAAGCCGAGCGGCGAATGCCTGCATCGCCTTCTCATGAAACCGTGCGATGTCTCGATTCAAGGCGCTGAGAGCATCGTCACTGAGTTCGCCATGATTGGGTTCCGGTCTCTCACGAAAAAATCGCAGACATGACTCGTGTCGAGCCCGAAATCGCTCGGATGCTTCGCGATTGAAATCATCGATCATCGGAGTCAGATCGTGCAGCATCTCAAGCGACAGATCCGCATCGAGCAAAAAGGTAATGGGATCGATGTTGCCGGCCCCCGAAACGTATACGTTCCTCGAACGAAGCTGTCTTTCTCGAATCTTGCTCATCCATTCGATCTGATGCACCTGCGAATCGTCATCAAGGAGACCTTGCAGGGTTCCGAAGAAATTTCGATCCCGTTGCAATTGTCGTTGGATCAATGAAGGCTGAAGCGGTCCCTCGTAGTATTTGGTCGCCTCGGCTTTCAGGATCGCGCTCGTCTCGCATGACTGACGATAGGAGTCCTGCAAGATCTCGAATTGGGCCCTTGCTTCATCATCGAGATCAAGTCTTTCTTCAATGCGATTCAAATCGCGGATCGACAGACTGACCGGGGCGCTGACCAGCATCTGCACGGCTCGGCCCGATGCATGCGTGACCTGGTTCTCCTGGCGGGCCGTGATGGCCTGATACGTCGCGTCCCACTGGGCAAAGAGCGAATCGCTCAATCCCGCCTGAAGTTGGGTTCTGATCCACGCCCGAAGCTTGGTCCGATTCGAAC
>JAPULD010000400.1 GCA_027295365.1 Planctomycetota bacterium | reverse complement strand
AGCGTTACCAGCAGCTCATCAAGGAGAACGCGCCGGCTACCAAAGCCTACCAAAGAACGATCGATCTTCTGGAGGATCTTGATCGCTCACTCTTGGTAGACGTTCTCATCTTCGAAACATCGCGCGACCTCGGAGCGCCAGACGAGGATGAATTGTTCATCGACTATGGCCACATGACTCGCGCCGGTGGTCGCCTGTTGACCCGTCGGATCACCGATGTGATCCAAGCGGGATCGAAGAATCAGAATTGAAGAGGGCGTGTCCGATTCACCTCAGGCCGCGATTTGATCAGGGAGGCAACCGAGGAAGATCTGCAGGCGCGTGCGATCACCTTCGCTGGGAAAATCCGTGAACCGCAGAGCCATGCGACGGGGTCCCGGGTCGTCTTCCTCATCGTTGATCCAGACGACCTCGCCGGCGACGAACATTCCGGTGGCCTGACCCGGCAACTCCAACAGCAAAGAAAGTGAAGATCCCACTTTGACGGCCTCATCGAGTTCGAGACGTACTCCCGTCTCGCTGATGTCGTAGGCGTGACCTTCCAGGTGCGTCAGGGAGAAGTCCTGCGTGTTCTGCACCGTCACGGGCGAATGCATGGGGGACAGCTTGATTCGAGGGCTGATCCGTCGTTCAGTGGGTTCCGCATTGAGATCCATGGCATCACTCCGTGTCGCGACCGGGGGAAGGTTGATCGCTCTAGGGATATCGGCCATTGGAATATCGGTCTTGATCCCAAGTTCCCGGTTCATCTGGCCTGCCGACGACCTACGAATCGCCCGGCCCGTAAGCCATTGCGTGAAAATGAGATAGTTGCGTTCGTCCCCGGTTCAGGAAATACCGTTGGCTTTACGGCCCGAGAGCTGGATGTTGATCCCGTCGATGTGGATTCCCAGATCCCGCTCAATCTCGATCAGGACCCCCTTGGGCAGGTGATCGAGCAGCTTGCGGCTGAGATCCATGGGCACATCGCGGATTTCCCCGGTGTCCTGAAATCGAACATGCAAGTGTTCGCTCATGTCCGCGTCATATCGGCAAGTCCCCTTCGACGTGGGCAGCTTTTTGGCGAGCCCCGCTTCACACAGCGCATCAAGGGTGTTGTAGACCGTGGCGAGGCTGAGGCTGTTCATGGCCGGCTTGACCATCCCGAACAACTCTTCCGCCGTAGGATGTGACTTGCAGGCGCAGAGCGTGTCGAACAACGCGATGCGTTGCGTGGTGCAACGAAGATTATTCTGAGTGAACAATTGTCGGGTGGATGTCACGAAGCGTGGTCCTCTGCCACCATGGGCCTTGATAAGTATTTATTATTGCGATGGACAGTAGACCAATCCACCTCAAAACGACCCCGGAATTGGATTGCGACTGAATCTCAACCATCCTCATACCAAGGATTTGCAGATGCCCCTGATGATTACTCGAGGAACTGAGAATGCCCCGCTGGATCCCCTCATGGGAAAGACGATCTCCATACTTGGCTATGGCAACCAGGGACGAGCTCAGGCCCTGAATTTACGTGATTCTGGACTTCAGGTGATCATTGGAAATCGCCCAGACTCACAAGGTACGCAAAGAGCCAAGGCCGATGGCTTTGAACCCAGATCAATCCCCGAGGCCAGCGAAATGGCGGATCTCGCCATTCTCGCTTTGCCGGATGAACGGCAAGGTGAAATTTATTCCTCTTCCATCGCCCCCCATCTCAAGCCCGGTTCACACCTGGGCTTCCTGACCGGCTTCGCGATTCGCTATGGCCAGGTGAAGCCAACCACCGAACTTGGCGTGATCATGGTCGCCCCCAAAGGCCCCGGGGCCACGTTGAGACAACGATTCGAATCGGGGTTGGGCATCCCTTGCCTCTTCGCCATTCATCAGGATTCACCTGAGAAAAGCGCCCATGCAATCGGGCTCGCATGGGCCTCGGGGATAGGCTGCGCTCGAGCCGGGATCATCCACACCACCTTCGCCGCAGAAGCCGAGACTGATTTGTTTGGCGAGCAATCGGTCCTCGTCGGCGGCATGACCGCTCTGATCCTGGCGGCATTCGAGACACTGGTGGAGGCTGGCTATCCCCCCGAACTGGCGTACGTGGAGTGTTGCCACGAGGCCAAGCAGGTGGCCGATCTGGTGTACGAGCATGGGCTGGCCTCGATGATGAAGGCGATCAGCAACACCGCCGAGTTCGGGGCCTATCACACCATCGAACAGTTCGACGACGAGGCGATGAGAACGAAGATGAAGCGCCTGCTTCGCGATGTGCTCGACGACTCGTTTACGAAGAGAATGCTGGACGATCGAGATGCTGGATTTCCCTGGTTTGAATCCCAGAGAAATAAACTCAAGCAGCATCCCATCGAGGCTGCCGGCGAATCGATTCGATCGCTGATGCGCCGGCCCGATGAGGAATCTCATGAATCGAATCGCCCGGCGGAATGAAATTCAGCGACTTGGTGGAACGGGCATCATGCCCGTTCAGGTCTCTTTTTGCACGGGCTGGAAGCCCGTGCCACCAATTTGTTTGACATCTCAGATCAATTCAAGCGACTTCATCCTCCGGACAGGCCGATAAGAAGATGCCGAACCCCGAACCATTTGCCCCTTGGGCTCGTTGTTTCATGTGGAGTCATTGGTGAATCTGTTTGATGCCGCCATCCTGGGTCTCGTCGAGGGTCTGACGGAATATCTGCCCATCAGTTCGACGGGACATCTGATCCTGACGACCGCCCTGCTCAACCTCAACGAGCCGGCGGAGATTAAACGCGCCGTCGATGCCTACACCATCCTGATCCAGGGGGGGGCGATCCTCGCGGTCCTGAGCATCTACCACCATCGCGTCTGGCAGATGATCAAGGGCCTCTGTGGTCGTGATGTCGTGGGCTTGAAGCTGGCGAAAAACCTGTTCATCTCGTTCCTTCCCGCGGCGA
Source organism: Planctomycetota bacterium (assembly GCA_027295365.1). Classification (GTDB taxonomy): domain Bacteria; phylum Planctomycetota; class Phycisphaerae; order Phycisphaerales; family SM1A02; genus JADFSH01. The sequence goes on along the minus strand of JAPULD010000400.1, from coordinate 6,874 downwards.
TTCTGGGCGTCATGTTCGCCGACCTGATCGAGTACTGGCTGTTCTATCCCCAGCCGGTGATTGCGGCCTTGGCCTTGGGAGGGGGCGTCATGTTGTTTCTCAAGAAATGGCAGAATCGATTCTTTATGGGCGATGAACATGCCGACCCCTCCGACGCGCACAGCTTTGTCGATATGGAACACCTCACCTGGCGCCGGGCCTTGATCATTGGTCTCGTGCAATGCTTGGCCATGTGGCCCGGAACAAGCCGCAGCATGACCACCATCGTGGGCGGCATGTTCACGGGGTTGCGTCCCCGAGAGGCGGCGGAATACAGCTTCCTGTTGGGCCTGCCTACGCTGGGGGGAGCATGCGTCTACAAGGGACTTCAGAATGCGTTGGGCGATGGCCCCAACATGATCGAGGTTCTGGGCTGGCCAGCCTTGATCGTTGGGTTTCTCGTGGCGACTTTGTCGGCGATGCTGGCCGTCAAGTGGCTGGTGCATTACCTGAGCAACCATGGCGTCGCGTTGTTCGGCTGGTATCGGCTCGCGCTCGCGGCGGTGTTTTCGATCATGATCGCCCGAGGCATGCTCGATATCTCCCCCGAGGCCCCGACCGCTCCTTCTTCACCTCTTAGCGAATCGACTATTTCTTCTCCGCCAACAACTGGTCCATGAGATCGCTGTAGCTTGCACTGATGGGTTCGCCCATCAAGAGTGCAAACGTCTCGCGAAGCTCCGCCAACTCCAGGTGGCATTCCATCACGTCGTTCTCCTTGGTCACCATCGCCTCGAACTCGATGAAGCGGCCAAGACGCACGACCTGATCGATATGGATCCGGACATTGTCGATCATCCACAGCTCGCGGATCTTCACAACCGTCAGCCATTCCTTGAGGCTGTGCGTCCCCCAGCGCAGCTTGGCCTGCTCATCGGAGAGGATCGTGTAGTTGCACAGGCAGGGCTTGATCCGATCGGGGCGATGGTAATAAATCCACTCGACCGGCTCGTCGTTCGACTCGCGACGCTTGAGCCTGCCATCGGCCAGCTTGAAATACGTATCGACCTGACGCAACGTGCCGATGCACGAGGCGCCGATGGCCTTGCATTGGCTCCGCGCGAGGGTGTGATCCCTCAACTCTGCTTTGAAGTCGATATTCTGCATGCCGGGCCGATAACGAATCGTGGAAACCGAGTCACTCCATCTCACGATCGGCCGTTTCCGGGGCAGGATCAAGTACGAGTTCGCGTTGGGCCTCGATCGTGTCGGGATCCTGGATGGGCAACCCCGCCTTGAGTCGGGCCAGTTGTCGCTCGACGGCAAGGCGATCGGGAATCATGAATTCCTCCACAACCGCCAACGTGTCGTCGATTCGTTCAATCCGCCAGTGTTCGTTGGGATTGCGCGAAGGGAGCCCGGCGTAGTACAGATTCTCATCAACGACGATCGGCCCCACGCCTTCCACCCAGGTCCGCGTTCCAATGGGCATCGGGTCATCATCCTCGGATGGCCTCATCATGAGTTGCCAGACCACGCGACCCGGTCCCGGCTCCTTGCCCCCCGTGGCGATCCGCCAATACCACTGTTGGCCCTGAAACAGGATCGAGTCGGGCTCGCGAATTTCGGGTCGGGGAAAGAGCGTTCCCCCCAAGGCCCAGGCGAGCAGGGCCGCGAACAACACGAACAGCGACAGCTTGATGATCAAGCTGCGAAAGCCAAGTACGACCTGTCCCATGGATCCGAGTGAGTTCTTCATGACGCTTCGAGGTGGAACAGGCGTCCCGCCTGTTCAAATCTTCTCCCAGGGGACCTGTTCCCCGACTCGCCCATGGTAGAGGGTTTCACCGGTTCCCGAGGGCTTCGAGCAGCATCTTTTCATCCCAGATGGCGATTCCGAGCGCCTTTGCCTTGTCGAGCTTGGAGCCGGCGCTTTCTCCCGCAATGAGCAGGTCGGTCTTCTTGGAAACCGAGCCCGTCACTTTCGCCCCCAAGGCTTCGAGTCGTTCCTTGAGCTCCTCGCGGGAAAACTGTTCGAGCGTGCCGGTAAGGACGATGGTTTTTTGAGCGAGTGGAGTATCAGTACTTAGCGTCATTTGAGCGGTTTCTGAGGTGCCTCCAGCCGGATCCCCTGGTGCCCATCCCAGTTCGGACAAGCACTCATGAAGTTTGTGCAATTGATGAACTTCCGTTTGGTCCAGCCAAGCATCATCGATGAATGTGCGAATTGCATTTGCAAAGGCACGGGCGTGCAAGCCACGCACCTGCTCAGGCGTCAATTTCATCTCGCATTGGACCTTGGCTAGGTATTCCATCTCCTCTCGGGTAATAACCAAATCGCACAAGACGCTTTTTAGAGCTTCCCAGTATTCATGCAGTCGATCTCGCAATGCTGATTCATGCTCTGACGATCCAATGCCATCCAATTCCACTGATGCAAACGACGGCCTGATTTCATGACGGGATTTCACTTTCAAATCAGGTGATGTATCGCCACATTGCTCATCTGACACTGGGCGGCAATCGAAACTGTCTACAAACTTGTAATGATGCAATTCGGCCAAATCACCATAGGTTTGCACGCCTTGCGCCTGCATTTCTTGAAGATACATTGGCCACAGGCATGCCGTCGCAAGCGCATCACTCGCAGCCTCGTGCTTGGACACACATTCGACGTCATGGGCGCGGCAGGCGTCCGCCAGCGAGCAGCGATTGCCAAGCCCGAGCATTGGACGCATGTACATCATGCACAAGTGCGGCGGAGCATCCCGCAAGACCTCTCGTAGTTCGTAATCAAAGAACCGGATATCAAAATAGACGTTGTAGGCTGCGACGACACAGCCCGAGATTGATCGTAGAAATTCTCCGGCCACCTCACGAAACACCGGCGCATCAACCACATCGCGATCCGTAATCCCATGAATCTCGGTAGCGCTCACGGGCCGTTCAGGATTGATCAACGAGTCAAATGCCAAATACGGCTCTTTCCCCGGCTCAATTCGTACAACCGAAGCCTCGACGACGCGATCAGGTCCGGGTTGCAATCCCGTCGTCTCGAAGTCAATGACAGCGACTGGAGTATCTTTGACCATACATCCCCGTATGCCTTCGAAAGCACGAGCCATGCTCAATCTCCTAGCCATTCCAATCCACAGAATTCACGCATTCAGATTTACCAGAAGACGAATAAACACTCAAGGCGATACGTGTTTCAATAACTCGTTTTCATCCCATTTTTTGATTCCAAGAGATTCCGCCTTTTCAAGTTTTGATCCCGGATTATTTCCAGCAATCAATATGTCAGTATTCCGGGACACACTGGTAGTCACCTTTGCTCCGTACGACTCAAGCAATTTCGTCAAGTCTTGACGAGAAAAAGATTTAAAAGTACCCGTGATAACTACTGTTGCATTAGAGACTGCTGTATTTTGCCTAGTCTCAGCAATACCACCTCTCATGTCAATTTCACATTGTTCAAGTCCAGCGAATACCTTCATTCCACTCTCAGAATGAATATAGTCATAGAATGTTTTGCCTACAGGTTCATCATCCAAAGTGTTGAATAACGTTTCAACAGTTGCTTTCATAAATTCTTCAATGGAATCAAACGCTTTCAGTAGTTGGCCTTTTCTACCTCTATCCCTTCGCTCAATGCGTTCTTTAGTCCCATCATCACGATCGATATATTCGTAACCCCATTGTATCCGACCTTTCCCAAAACCTTGTGGCAAGCGTTCAAGCAATGTTTCCAGAGCTCTCTTTTCTGTGTCACCCCTCACTGAGGCCATATGATTCGCAAAAGCTACAGCATCTAGAAAACCTTGCTTATCAAAACTATCATTGAGAACCGTTGCGATTGACATATTGATTGAATAATCTGATTTTTCACTTTCAAGTACTAGCTTGCGAACACTCTCTTCATCAAGCTCAAATATGTCCCGAAAATGGCTAACTCTTGATGCAATTAATTTAGCAGTATCGTCACCAATATGTCTAATACCAATCGAAGAAAGCAGTCGAGCAAGCCCTCTTCCTTTTGATGAATTGATACTATGAATCAAGTTGTCCACTCGTTTTGTTGGTCTCTTTTTCGGATCTTTCTTATCCGGTTTCACTAATAAATTGAGTAGCTGAGGCCGCTTCTGTGGCAGCATGAATATGTCTGCAAAATGCTTAATCAGCCCCGCATCGACGAGTTGATCGACAAGCTTTTCGCCCAGGCCATCTATGTCCATCTGCCCCCGACCCACGAACCATTTGACCTTCTCGCGAAACTGAGCGGGGCATTCGGGATTGATGCAAAAGACCTTGGGGCCTTCCTGCTCGACGACCCCCCGGCAGTCGGGGCAGGCGGTTGGAGCCTGAATCTTTCGAGTCCCCTTCTTGCGATCCTTGAGCACGACCTCGACGACCTGGGGAATGATCTCCCCTGCTTTTTCGATGATGACGCTGTCGCCGAGGCGGATGTCCTTGCGGTGGATCTCCTCGATGTTGTGCAGCGTGGCATGGGAAACGGTCGTTCCCGCCAGGAAGATGGGCTTCATCGTCGCCCGGGGCGTGAGCGTGCCTCCCTTGCCCACTTGCCACTCGACTTTTTCCAAGGTCGTGAGGCCTTGCTCCGCCGGGTACTTGTAGGCGATGCACCACCGGGGAGCCTTGGAGGTCGAACCCAACGTCGCTTGTTGATCGAACCGATCGACGCGGATGACCATGCCATCGACGCCATACTCGAGCGTGTGCCTTGTGGGTTCGAATGACTTTACGTTCTCGATGATGGCGTCGAGTGAATCAAATCGTTTGACCGTGGAACTGACCGGAAGTCCGAACCCCCGGATGAGTTCGAGAAAGTCCCAGTAGCTTTCAATCCCATCGAGGCCTTCCACCTCGCCCCGTCCATGGGCCAGGAAGCTGAGGTTCCGGCTCGCCACCACCGTGGGATCAAGCGTCTTGAGCGTACCCGACGTCGAGTTCCGGGCATTGGCGAAGAGCGGCTCGCCATCAGCCTCGCGCTGGGCGTTGATCCGCTCGAATTCCTGGTTGGGGATGAAGATTTCCCCCCGGACTTCGAGCACCGTGGGAATCTCTTGCTTCTTGCTCGCCATCAGCTTGAGGGGGATCGACTTGATCGTCCTCACGTTGGACGTGATGTCATCCCCCATGGTCCCGTCGCCCCGGGTGATCGCCTGGACCAATTCGCCCTGCTCATAACGCAAGCTGATGGCAACGCCATCGACCTTGGGATCAGAGACGAAGCCCAACGCTGGCGGGGCGCTGAACAATGAGCCTTCATCATCATCCTTGGCCACAAGATCGAGTCCCTTCAAGACGCGTTGATGCCAGGCCTTGAGATCCTCGAGGCTGTAGGTGTTGTCGATGGATTGCATGGGCAAGGCGTGCCGCACTGACGTGAACGCGTCGATCGGAGCCCCCCCCACGCGTTGGGTCGGGCTGTTGGGATCGAACGCCTGGGGATGCCTCGACTCCAGCGACTCCAGTTCCTTGAGCAGGAAATCGAAGTCGCGATCAGACATGAGCATTTCGCCCTGCACGTGATAGGCGTGGTTGGCGCGCTGCAGGACATCGCGCAGCTCTTCGATTCTTTTCACATCGTCGGTGCTCATGGAGATCGGATCATACTTCAATTGCTGTTCTGATCGACCCCCGGAGGCTTGGACTCCTGCGCGATCTTGTGCAGGTAGGCCCAGACGGCTTCGATCTGGGGATTCGCCTTGCCCTCGTAGTGTTGAGTGAAACCCGACTTGCCCCCGTAAAAGAACTTGACCATTCTCGTGCCGGGCCTCATCCACTGGGGATCGCGCAGCCATCGAGCGAACCAGTCGTAGCGCACCCTCTGTGTGGCCTGGGCCAGGTCGGGCCCCGGGAATGTCTGCCCCGGTTTGCCCCGGAACGAATGGCAAAGGCTGCAATTGAATCCCTGCTTCCCGAGGAGCATTTCGCCAATCTCCAACGCCTCCAGATCAGGCTTGATGTGTTCGTCAATCGGTTCGAGTGAAACCCCTGCCCCAGAGGCGAACTGAGCTGGTAAATCATGAACATTGGCAGTGCCAAACTGAGGCATTCTCGTCGTCATGAAGGGTCTGATCTTCGCCCCATTCTCGAGCACCTGTTTCATCCATTGGGGTTTCAGCCGCGCTCCGACGGCGCTGAGGTCAGGGGGCATCGTTCCCTCGAACCCCACTTCCACCTGGGCGGTATGGCGAAAATACGCCTCGATGGCCGGTTCGGGTCCCGAGGCGGTCTGAAACGCATGACATGCCTGGCAATTGAGCCTCGACATCGTCAAGGCCAGGGCATCGAGTGGGACGTGTTCGTTCCGACGCTCAGGCAGGCTGGCCAGGAAGGCCAAAAGTTGGTTTCGCTGCATATCGAGCAAGTCGTAGTCGGGAGATCTTTCAGGCGGGCGCTGGGCCAGACAACCCTTCCATTCTGAACCAGTTTCCGATCCGTTGGGACGTGCAGGAATGGACTCTTTGGCCACCACGCCCATCGGGTCAAGATTGGTCCCATGACAGTTGGCGCAACCATGAACAGCGAATCTCTCGCGCCCCCTCTCGACCCGCTTCGGATCGGTTTCAAGCGACTCATACGAAGTCGATGCCCCGTGAAATTCCTGCACGTAGAACGCGATGGCCAGAGCTTCGCGCCGCGTCAACTGCATCGAGGGCATACGCCCATCGGGATGGATCGACAACGGGTCCTGGAGATACGACGTCAGCATGGACAGCGAGGTCTTGCCCTTGATGCGATCCAATGGGCGATAGAACCGCGCGGGTTTCGATTCCCCCTCCGAATCGATACCAAAGACCTCGCTCGCCAGTTCCAGTGGACCATGACAGGCAACACAACCCACCTCGTGATATAGCACGCGCCCTTC
>JAPULD010000040.1 GCA_027295365.1 Planctomycetota bacterium | reverse complement strand
TTTCACCCGACGGGAACGAGGTCTGGGTAGGCAATCGCGATGACAACACGATCACGATCGTCGATCCCCACACCCTCGAGATCGTCCACACCATGCCTTGCGAAAAATTCCCGATCCGCTGCAAGTTCACGCCCGATGGCAAGCTCGCCCTGGTCTCCAACGCCGCGTCGGGCGACGTTGCCATCTTCGATGTGGCCCAGCGCAAGGAGATCAAGAGGCTGTCGATGGAGATCAAGGCCGTCGAACTGGACGACGAGCGATTGTTTGGCGATCGGTTCGGCGATTCACCGGTCCCGGTGGGCATCCTGATCCCCCCCGATGGCAAGCACGCCTACGTCGCCTGCACGAACGCCGACATCGTGACGGTGATCGACCTGGAGACATTGGAGATCTGTGGTCGGATCGTCGCAGGTAAGGAACCGGACGGTTTGGGCTGGTCGCCTTGGGAATATGAATGATCGCGGGTGAACACGTCGGTGGGTATTGTGCGTGTGGATTTCACCTTCTTGTCGGGTTCGCTGTGCGGACCGGGTATTTCAAGATTACGCAGGTCCATCGAGGTTGAAAGAATCGGTCCGCACCGCGTACCCTACCGGCTCCCCTCGAACGATCATGCGTCACCTAGGGCCCGTTCCCGCTCAGCCCCACCACGCCGAAGAGCACGAGTGCGCCCAGAACCCCACCAGGAATCCGAACACGCCCATGAAGCCACGAGCCCCGGGTTCGCCGGATCAGGGACCAGCCGACGCTGGCGAGGGTCATGACCAGGACGCTTGCCGCGATGAGAATCATGCCGGTCCAGCTCATGGCGAACTCCGAACTCCCCGTTCCGCGCAATACCTATGGTGGGCGAGTTTGTTCGTTCAATCAATTGTTGGGGAGAGATGGTCGCCTCGGTTGTATTAATGAGATCTTTTGCGGAACGTTTTCGAACTCTTAACGATCTCCAAGGATGGGTCGTCGTCGACGACGTCGAGTCGTCGGGACGGCAGGCCGACTTTCTGGATGATTTCCAGGAGCTTGCTTCGAATCGTTTGGATTTCGGATTTGACCGCGAAGGGGTATTGCCGCCGGGTCACCTGATCCGGAGTCAGATGCATGCTCTCGATTTCAACGCATTCAAAATTCTGGTCATTGATGATGCCGAGTCCGCCGGTGGCCTTGTTCAGCTCGTGGATGGCCCGCTTGCTGCCGGTGACGGGATCATCCGGGTGGGTCAGGATGAAGATCGGGCAGTGCTCGGAGATCTTCCCAACCGATTCGATGAAGTTGTGGAGGCCGAAGGTCGAAGGGTCGTGTTGAATGATGTCGGCCATGAAGGTCAGGTTCACGTGGTGGCCGAAGAACTCGAGCCAGCCCAGCGTCTGGTCCTCCCATAGATGAGCGTCGTAGCCCGTGGCGGAGCGCCAGCATTTCTCGACCGTCACGTGGGCATTGCCGGTCAGAGTCCGGTAGTTGTCGATCATCTCGAAGATGTCGAAGACCGGGGCGACCAGAATGACCCCCGCGAAGGAGGGGAGGAACTCGTCCTCGGCCGCGACGAGGGGCGCGAGCAGGCCGTTGATGGATCGGGCCACCAGAACCAGTTGGTCGCGCTGAACGACCGCCTGCTGGTCGTTGACGTACCGGATCACTTTCCGCATGTCCTGCATGTATCGGCTGAGCGTGATGTCCTCCGAGGCGGGACTCACCTCGTAGAAGAATTGAACGATGTCCTCGCGCTTGAGCTGACGCTTGAACAAGTCGGGGAGCCTCGAGTTATGCCGCTCGGTGAATCCGCCCACCCAGACCAGCGGGCGTTTGGGAAGACGCTGGATCGTATCGACGCCGTCGTAATGGCCCTCGATGGTCTGCCCGTTGTCGTAGGCGATACTGAAATACCCTTGCGCCTGGATGGGGGGGATCGACATTGGAGAGCAATGATCCACCCTCCGGGGCTCGAAGTGCGTGAGCAGCTCGGTTATCCGGTCCCCGTCCGTTCCGAGACTGTCCAACAGTACACTCGGCTCGATCTCCCGGAGCGGCTCGATGTCCTTAATGATGCGGGCGATGTCGCGATCCTCATTGGCGACGAAGTGATTCCGCCACAGGTCGAACGTATGGCTCTTGATCTGCTCATCGCCATCGGTGCAAAGGATGTGGTGGGAGTCCCACAACATCGACGTGTCGCCGGGGATGATGGGGGGGGTGAGCCGGGAGAAGGGCTCGGTCAGCACGAAGATCGCCGCCTTGTCGTGCAGGCCCTTCGTCGTGTTCTGGTCCTCGTCCAGAAAACGATACAAGGCGAAGGCCACGCCTTCCGTCGCCTTGCGGGCCTCGGGCGACTCGTGTTCAGCGCCGTGGATTTCCGAAACGAAAAATTTCCGGTTGGCGGGATCACTGAAGAACTGGTTGCGTTCCCGATTCACGACGTGCTCGAACTGACGGATATTATCGGGGGAGAGGAGCAGGACCACGCGTTTGATATGCTTCATGTCCTTCAGGCCGCCCCAAGTCTGCGCCATGAGCTCGTGCGTTTGAAAGCTTTGAAGTTCATTGTAGAGGAGAATTTCACCCGTCCGATTCTTGTTCTCCTCCGTCAGGCTCTCGTTCCATTCCCGGAGAAGCTTGCCGTAGTCTCGCTTGGTGATGATTTCGATCGGCTTCAAACTCCCTTGAGAGAGATACGATTCGGACAAGGCCGTCGCAAGTCGCATTCCATAACGGTTGGTTTCAGTGGATACCGCGTCGATCGAATTGGCGAGAAGTTCCGGTTCGGTGTCTTCCAGAAGCAGGCTCAACGCTCCAACACGATTATTATTGTCGAGCATGAATTTAATAAGCTGCGTCCGAATATCGGTTGCGCGGACAATCGGGATATTCATGAAGGAGTAGATCCATTCCCACTCTTGAGGCGTATCGCATGTTTCGTCCAGCAAGGTTCTTGCCTGCTTCACGTTTTGAGTGATACGATCAATGTATTCATCAAGATGTCGTTGCAACTCTGCTTTTTCGGTTGTATCGAAAGTTTCAAGAGATTGCTTTAAATCGTTCAGGGTCAAGCCGCTGACGCCGGCCAGGGATTCGATGCTCTCGGTCACGGATTCTGCGATGAAGTCAATCTCATCGTGAAGGACGTTGGCGGCTGGCGGCATTTGGATTCTCCAGAGGCAATCGGTTCGAAGGGGCATCATGCATGTCGACTTGAAAGAGCGTTTTTAAAACGTGCGTCATGTATTTCTTTTGGATCTGGGTACGTATTGCCCACTGTGCGAGTAAAGGCAAGGGAGTGTTATCAAGCTTGGCGGCATGAAGGTGACGCGAGATGTCGATCGTAAATTGCCCGCATGCGGCGTCGGAATCATTGTTGACCGATATGTTCAGCTCTAGAGTGTGGACGCCAACAAGAAAACAGGCGTTCAGTCGCGGTTTAAAATGCCACTGGGGTGAATCGCCTGACGAAAACTCGTAGGAGACTGGGTGTATTGTGGTGCCTTCCGTTGAAGTTTCTTCAGTGGTCTGGCGCTCTCGCGATGATGAACGCGATACCTTTGGCGAAAGAGGAACGCCTGGCACGGATGCAGAACCTTTGTTCTGTTTGGAATTCTTGTCTGAATGACGCGTTTTGCTTTGAATCGTAACTTCCTCGGACTCTTCCCGATTCGCGGCGGATGCGACACTGCAGGATTGCATACGCCCTGACAATCGACAGTCTCTTAATCCAATTCTGCATAGCGTCGTCTGAATCACGTCGAACGCGACGGCCATGTCCACAGTGGCGATCTTGTGATCGGTATCGAATACAGTGGCGTCCTTTCGGACACTCATCGCCGCGAAGTCGTTTTTCGAATGAGCGGAATCGATTTGAACTTGCATGCCTTCGAGTCCTCGATGAGCAGCCGAGCAGCGAAAAGACAGAATGTGACGCAATCAAAGATATAACCCGAAGGCCCCGGTCCCCGCCTCGAAGGGAAGTGCCTTCGTCGAAGTAGGATACCAGAGAAGGCCGAGACGAGGGCCTTGGGGGTGACGGGCAGACGAAAAAGAGATACAGAAGCAGGCTCGTAAAACTTAGCATTATCTAACAAATTTCCCTCCATGTTTGCATGCTCTGAGAATGCGGATTATTCGATTTTCAGTACTTCAGAGGCCATCCGGCGTCGGCCACGGCGGATACTCGCCGAGCCAGCTCGGGTCAAGTGTGTCGGAAGTCGGTGCCTAAGCCGCAAACCTCAATCCCCAAGTCGTTTCACCAGCGAGTCGTGCCCGCCTTCGGTGGCCATGTCGAGGGCGGTGTGGCCTTCGTGGGGTGGGGCCAGGGCGACCAGTTTCGGGTTCGCGCCGTGATTCAGCAACGTCTCGACCATCGCCAGGTTGCCTTGCATCGCGGCGGCCATTAGGGCAGTGAAACCGCCATGCTGGAGGGCGTCGGGATTGGCTTGATGTACGAGCAGGAGTGTGACGATTGACGCGCTG
>JAPULD010000004.1 GCA_027295365.1 Planctomycetota bacterium | reverse complement strand
GGATGGAACGCTCACCGATCGATTCATACCAGACGCCAGAAAACTCAGCGAAGCCGAGCCGATCTACGAAACCATGCCCGGATGGTCTGAGGAGATCGATGACATGACCGATCGGTCCAAGCTCCCGATCAATGCCAGTCGATATATTGAACGTATCGAGCAGATCGTGGGCCTTCCCGTTGAGATCGTGAGTGTGGGTCCCAAACGCACTCAGACGCTGGCGATGGCCTAGGGCCCCTTTCTCAAGTTCGAATCCGCAAGAAACCCCCTCGAGAATCCTTCGCTTCACTATCGAACCATTCCGGGACGGCTGGAGTAGGATCTACCAAGCCCATGTCCCATACCCAATCGAATCTCGCTGATGATCGCTACTCGCTGCCTGACGTCGCCCCGGAGCGACGTCCTCGACACCTTGCGATCATCATGGACGGCAATGGCCGTTGGGCCCAGCAGCGGAATGAGCCCCGGGTGATGGGTCACCAGGAAGGCGCCAAGTCCGTCCGGGAAATCGTCATCGCCTGTGGGCAACTCGGCATCGAGGCATTGACGCTGTATTCGTTTTCAATCGAGAACTGGAAACGTCCGGCCGAGGAAATCGGCGCCCTCATGAAGCTCTATGTCGAGTACCTCCAACTGGAGTGTCCCGAGCTCCTCGAAAACAACGTTCGATTCCACCAGATCGGTCGGCGCGAAGGGCTGCCCGCCGAAGTGCTCGAAATGATGGACATGGTGGTCGAAGCCACCCGTCACTGTACGGGATTGAATCTCGTGCTTGCCCTCAATTATGGATCTCGGACGGAAATAACTGACGCGATGAAATCGATCGCTCGAAAAGTCAGGCTGGGTGAAATCGATCCCGATCAGATCACACCCGAGACCATTGCGGCCCATCTTTACACGGCTCACCTCCCCGATCCCGACCTACTCCTGCGTACCGCAGGCGAGATGCGGCTGTCCAATTACCTGCTCTGGCAGATCAGCTATGCGGAATTGTACGTGACGGATGTGTTCTGGCCTGATTTCCGGGTCGAACATCTGCACGAGGCGATTCGAGAATACGCGCAGCGTCACCGACGATTCGGCGCTCTCGATGAGTACCATTCCGGGGACGTCAACGCCTGAGTCCTCAACCCCAGTCGGCGAGCAAGATCAGAAGATCATTGACGTCGACGACACCGTTGTAATCGAGATCTCCGGGACAGGGTGTTTCGGTACAGAATCCCCATGACGCCAACAGCGTCAACAGATCATTGACGCCCACGACGCCATCGCTGTCGACATCGCCGGCCCGCTCACATTCATCGGGCAGGTTGTTGAGGTTCTGATCGAGGCTGAATCCGCTGCTCACATCGAGATGGTCGGGCACGAGGTTTCCATTGCAGTCCTCGCAGAAATCAGCCATCCCATTGCCATTGATGTCGGGTGACTCGCAGAGGTCCATCACGAGGTTGAGGTTACAATCCAACCGGGGTTCCAGGGCGATCTCTTCGTCATCAAAGACGCCATTCTGGTTGCAGTCCTGGCATTCGTCGGGGATGCCGTCGTTGTTGATGTCGAAGGAGAAACCCATCGCGAACTGACACTCGTCGGGGATGCCGTTGGGCTCGCAGTCCGAGAGATAGCCGTCCCGGAGGTCACAGAAGTCGGGAATGTCGTTCCCGTCGCAATCCTCGTGAATGCCCTGGGCGATCTGCAGCTCATCGGAGACGCCATCGTTATCGCAGTCGGCCTCGCACTCGTCGGGGACCCCGTCGTCGTTGAAATCGTAACTGGTTCCCGTCGCGATGTCCCAGGCGTCGGGAATCGAGTTGCCGTTGCAGTCGTGTTCACAGATGTCGAGGATGTTGTTGCCGTTTAAGTCCTGGCCCCCGAACAGGAGGTCCAAGTAGTCCGGCGCGCCGTTGTTGTCGCAGTCGCCGCATTCGTCGGGGACGCCGTCCAAGTCCACGTCCTCGCTCGTGCCGTCGGCGATGTCGCACGCGTCGATGATGCCGTTGAGATTGCAATCAAGACTGGGGTCGCCCAGGATGTCGACGGGATCGGGGATGCCGTTCGAGTTGCAATCCTGGCATTCATCGATGATGCCGTCGAAATTGGTATCGATTGCCGTTCCAGCCGCGATTTCGCACAGATCGTTTTCGCCGTTGCCGTCACAATCGGGAATCTCGCCGTCGGGGGTATCGCATTCGTCGGGAATGCCGTTGGAATTGCAATCCTCACTGGTGCCATCGATCGGATCGACGTCGCATTCATCGGGAATACCGTTGTCGTTGCAGTCCTCGCTGAAACCGTCGAGGACATCGCAGGTGTCGGAGACGCCATTGCCGTTGCAATCCTGCAAGGCGCTGTCACCGATGAAGACATCCGCCGCGCCTTCGAAAGAATTGGTCAGGTAGGCCCCGGAAATGATGCCATTGAGTGTCGCGTCGTTGTCGATGGAGATGCCCGAGCCTTCACCGAGGAAATTGGTGATGAAGGCCGTGTTCGTCCACACGCCGGCGCTGTGCTGGTAGCGCATCAAGGCGCTGGGATCGCCAAAGGGCGCCCCGACTGCGGCCACCACACCGTCGATCGAGACGGCGTAGCCGAACCCGCCACCCGTGGCAATGACCTCGTCGGGGACCGGGAGTTCATCCTCAAATCCCCAGACCAGCCCATCATGGCGATAGATGTAGGCGGATCCGCTTGCGCCCACGGGCGATCCGAGAATGCTGATGCCATCGTCGTTGTAGGCACCGACGATGATGACGTCGCCATTGTCGATGTCCTCACTGATGTCGACGGAGACGCCGAAATAACCATCCACGACCGGGAAGGGGCTGTGAAATTGGTCCTCTTCATTCCAATCTACACCATCAAAGCGAAACACGTAGGTAGATCCGTTGTTCACGGTTATGGCGTCCAGATCATCAAACCAGGCCCCGACGACGATCAGATCACCGGCCATTCCCACCGACTGCCCGAAATAGTCATTCGTCGTCGCATCGCTAGCCAACAGCTTAATCGGCAACGTGCTCCAGGTCGTAGTCGGTACGTCGTAATCGAAGACGTATGCCGATCCCGAGTTAGGCCCATCGTCGTTATTGAAAGGAGCGCCCACCACGATTCGATTGCCACTGATCGCGATCGACGTCCCGAACGCATCGAGCGAGGCGGCATCGTCGTCAGCCGTCAGCTTCTGCTCAAAGTTCCAGTCGAGACCTTCGAATCGAAACACGTAAACGGCTCCCGAGTTCTTTCCGAAGTCATCAGTGAGTGTCGCCCCGACCGCGATGACGTCGCCCTCGATTGCAACCGATGCTCCAAAATTGTCGCCGGGCTGACGATCAAGGCCATTGAGCTCTTGTTCTATATTCCAGAAAATCCCATCGAATCGATATACGTAGGCAGCCCCCTCGTCGCTCACAGGATCGTCATGGCCACTGGAGCCCACCACGGCCACATCGCCACTGATCGCCACGGAGATGCCGAAGAAGTCGCTCGCCAGCCCATCGTTGGGCGTCAGCCTCGTAATACCGGTGCCGACTCCCCCCCCACGCGGAAGCGTCAGTGATTGCCGATAGTTCGCCACGATCGGCGCCGTCTCGCTGATCGTCCGAGCGTTGTCGGTGAGGGCCTCGCCCGTCGGGAAGCCCGCGAAGGTCACGTTCGGATTCGAGAAGCGTTTGATCCTCGTCCCCGGTCGGTAGGACATGGTCGTGCGATAGAGCACGTTATCGTCGCCGGTATATCGATGTCCCCATGAATACTCGAAAATGCCTCCACTGCAATTCTGTCGATCGTGGCAACACCCCAAATTGTGCCCCAACTCATGCGCGAGCACGCTCTGGGCGATGACCGACCAGTTGTTGACATTGAACGCCTTGGCTTCGAAAACCGGGTCGGGCGAACTCATGATCCAGGCGATGCCGCCCAGGGAGGTATTGCCCACCAGCATGCACACCACATCGGCGCCGACCGCATCTCGTTGGGCATGCGCTTCTTCGTACCAGCCATCGCCGATATTCGTTAATCGAACGAGCATGGTCTGGAAGGTGCTGGATTCAGGTTGCGACAACTCAAGCGTCGAGACCACGTTGACCCGCGGCGCAATCGCACTGTTGGCCAGAATCGTGTTGATGTCGAGTTCGGCCAGGGCGATCTCAGCCTCGATGGCGTCGGATGATCCCCCGGGAATTCCGGAGGCGAGTTCGCGAGCTTCCAGGGAATACACGACCAGCAAGTCGATCACGATTCCCGAATCGCAGATGGTGATTTCCCCGGCCGGCGCAGCATTGGCTCTGGCGTTGGCTCCGGCGATCGGTTGATTGACCAACGCCAAGGCTTCATCATTGCCACATTCCAGTTGCTTGGTCTCGTTGAGTTGCACCAGTTGATAGTGCCCACGACCGGCGGAGAAAATTCGAATGGGATCCAACCCCGGGGCCTTGATCGAGCCGGCCACCGTGCCATTGACCTCCGCCAGCATCACCAGGCTTCCCGGAACGTTTCGAAGCTCGCCTCGCCACTGCGTCGCGCCTTGCCGCGATGTGAATCGAGCCGTGATGTCTGCCTCGAGATCAAGTGATTCAAAAAGGTTCAACCTGATTGACTGCCCGACCTGGACCTCACGCAAGGCTTCCACATCAAGTCGAATCGTCCGTGAACGCATGACGCCTTCAAAACGCTGTGCTGCGTCGGGCGCTCCCAAAACCCCCGAGACCCCTTGTCTCCCCTGACGATCGCCGGCGGATCGAATCAATGACTTGGAAGACGAAGTCTGGGCCAGTGCGGTCCCGCTGAGCAACCATACGATCACACACGTCGAAATGACGCGTGTGCAGAATCCTCGCTTGATCTCTCTTTGCATCAACATCCCCTGCCTGACATTTGAAATGGCGTGACTAAGTCGGGCGTTGACAAAGGCTTGCCTCAACCACACGAACCATGGTACCTCGTGAGACCCAAGGCTCAACCTTCAATTCCACAATTCCCCTACCCCGGGGATACGTCATGGCCTCGAATCGCCCAAGTTGACATATTTGAACAAAAAATAGGCCGCGTCCCACAGCGGATGAGCGTGACGGGACACGGCCTCAAGTTGTCATACTCAAAGATCGCCTGAGACGACGGATCAGTTTGGCAGTTTCTCCATGAGCAGGATCCTGGGTTGATCGGTCGGCTGATTCACATTGCTTCGATCAACCACGATCAGGTAACGACGTTCATCCACGATCTGATCGGCATCGGTCGCGTCCCATATCCCGGTCTGAGGGTTCGCCTTGAAACTTCGGATCTTCAGATGGATGGTAAACGAGTCCGAACGGGTGGAGATGAGATTCGAGATGCCGGCAAACAGCAGGTTCTTCTCCTCGACATCCATGGCGACGCCATCGCCGCTGATGCTGATCTCACCATCAAAGCCATCGAAGACTTCGCCATTGACATCCGAGGAGAGAAATGCACCGGCCGAACCGTTTGTAGGTGGTAGGGATGGAAACGAAACGGCGAAAGGATTTTCTCCGGCATAATCGATCCGCCAAGCGTCCTTGACAACCCAGTCAGGAGGAACTTCAGTGGGACGGGAGACCGCTTCTGGGGGCATGACCGTGTCGTCACGCGCAGGCTGTTCGACCAACAGCAATTCACCAATAGAAGCAATACCTCGATCACCCCGGATAGTTAGCATCGAACCCAGATTACGAGTCAGGTAATCGGCCCCTCCCGGATAGCCCGTCTCAACGGCGTTGCCGGCTGTTATATCCTTGGGTAAACCACTGAAGCGTTCGCGATAATGCACGATTGCCAGAGGCAAGGCTACAGTGGGCATCTGGCCGAGATCAACATCAACACCACTCGGGTCGCTGTGGATCATCAGGTCCATATGAGGTAGAGCCCTCATGACTTCTGGAGTTGCGGTGTTGATGTTGATCAGACCGGGTGTGCCCTTGCCTTCGAAGCCCATGGCATTCCCGAACGCAAGCGACTCCTGAAAATTACGCTCATCGGCGGGGAGAAGAGCCGGGACATTGTCGATCGCCCCATCACGATCGTAATCCTCCCAGAGACCGAAGGAATCGCAGACAAAGGCATCAAGCACCCGAGCCCCGGCGGTGATATCAGGCGACACCAGTCGAGGATCGTTGTAGGGGTTCCCCTGATAAGGATCGTTCGGATCGTTCGGATCGAGCATGCCGATGACAGGGCTGATCGTCCGACCGTTTAAGGTGATGGGGCTGAACCGTAGACGATTGACTCGATGTCCGTTTCCACCGTTTTCGTATCCGTTGAATTCGGCATTCTCTTCGGCGAGAAATTCGGAGAACGTCCGCGTCGTGCCGCCATCGTTGACACTCGTCGTTTCCAGAATGTCGTACGTCGGAAGATCGGGTAACGTCGAGGGGTTCGATTCGGCGAGTCGAATCTCATGACCGAACAACCAGACGTTCAGCAATTCACCGACTTGCTGGAAGTTGGCATCTTTCTGAAGCATTTGCATGGAGAAGTTCAGTCGACTGCTTTCTCCAAAGTATTGTTTATTGCGCGAAGAAAACCTGGGGAACAAATTGCTTGCCAAGTTGGCTGTGGCGAACCAGGTCGCCGGATCAGCGATATCGATAACCGTGATGATGATTCTATCATTCTCAAAATCTACGTTGCTATCGTGAAATACGAATCGCGGTGACTTGAGTTCGTTGAGATCCGATGCCCCATCAATGAGCTGCCAAGCCCTGGTGACACGAAGAGAGTACATCACTCGCGTGTTCGATAAGATCGACTCAGCATTGAGCCACGGTATTCCTGGCCCCGGTTCATCGGCACAATCAACATTTGGCCGTCGGTTGTTCAGGTCGTCAAATGTCTCATCCAATCGATTCTTGCCCGGAAGATCGACACTGGAATCCGGTAGATCGAAACGATCAACCACGACCTCATTGAAGACGACTGCACTGGAATCATCACGAAGACTGCTGTCGACTCGAATCAGTTCAATGGTGCGTACCTCATTGCCTCCCGCAGTGTCATAGAAGCTACGCTCTGTGAGTGTGTCGATCAATGGGAGTGGGGCCGGATTGACCTGAACCCCTAATGAAGAATCGACACTGACCAGGAGATTCTGGTTCGCATAGATATCCACGGCGTTTGTCTCTGCTATGTCGAGACCAAAGGCGATCTTCCAATTCAATCCGGAGAGAACATCGTCGGTCACATCCGGTTCGATGAGAAAAAACGTTCGCATGTCCCGAGGCTGCAAGAAACGATTCAATTCCGGTAAAAGTGACGACGAATCAAAAAGCCGGATGTTGGTCTGATCGAAAAACTTGAGGTGGTAATCCGTCAGGTCGATGGGTGTGTCGTACGGATTGGCAATCTGAATAATGAAGATCGTGTCCGAAAGGATATCGTCTCCATCACAGAGCACCATTGCAGTCAAACCGGGATGGGAAAAATCGGGAGATTTACCCTTGTAGATGTGGGCCACGATGGCCTCGACCAGGAAAGGTTGTTTCTCCATCCCCAGCATGCGGTGCTTTGTGAGTTCAGTCTCGAAAGCGTTGTCCAGGCGATCCCGAGGCAGATCCCCCAGGGGCGGCAAGCGTTCGGCGTCGAACAGGAGCGAATCCGAATCAAAGTCGCGGAAGGCCTTGATGTTCGCGGCATACCCCGCCGCAAGCTTTCGAATCCAGTTCACGTCGTCGTCGATGTCGGTGCTGATACCGGGAAGCGGGAGGGCGATGTTGGTGTCCCGAGTGTATTCGAAATCGCCCAGGTAGCTCTTGACGCTCATCTGCTCGATGGGATCATTGTTAATGTTGCGTCGATAGTCGATCGGCCCATCGGTCAGGGCCAACAGCAACGTCGGGGCAAGGCGTTCATCAAAGTACAGTTCGCCAGTGTTGAAAAACGGTTGATTGTCGATGGCGGGCGGATTGTTTTCTATGAACATGTTCCGGCCGCCCGGATCGATCTCGCGGAGATCAAGCTTCAAGCGAGACTGGAGCAGGAATCGATTGATCGCACCAGCGCCGTTGTTGGGTATGGGTAAGTCATTGAGGAATCGATTGATATTTGGATGGTTGACAGTGTTGTCCCAGCGGGGTTCCCACCACAGCCAGGGCGGCATGCCATCGTTACGCGAACCGTTGAACAACGTGAGTTTGCGCCGGGCTTCAAACAGCAGTTCGCCCTGGGTGTAATTGGGGCCAATGTCCTGATGATTCCGGTTGCCCAGCTGATCGAGGTACTCGCTCGTCTCCTGCCGGGCGGAGTTGGCGCGCAGCAATTGATGCGAGACACCAATCGCCGGTTGCTGCCGGATCACGTCGCTCTGCAGGGCGTTTTCAAAGCGACTGACGAGCCACGGGTTGTTCTGGCCTTCGTACGCCCTCAGTTCCAGCTCGTCATCAACCGTAAAGGGCGTCAGCCCAAGTCCCGGATCAAATGGTCGGCTCCCGCTGTGCCGCCAATAGCGCAGGCGGTCGGACTGGCGAAAGAGCTTCGACGTGAACTCAGGGTTGATGTCATAATCGCCGTTGCCGTCTTGGTCGTAGTCCTGGATGCCGATGGCCCCGAGGAAGTTTTCGGGTCGCCTTATGTTGCTGGAATTCCCGTTATCCAACCACATGAAGAAATCCCACTCGGCAGCCGTCCTGCCATAGGGACTGAAATCACTGCCCACGACATCGGCCAGCCCGGGAAACGCCCGCTCCCAGTTGTGCAGACTGTCCAGGAAGCCGACGAAGTCGTTGTTGACGTTGGCGTACGTATCAATCCAGTTGTTGTTGATCAGTTGAAAATCACCCACCAAGGCGATGTCCGCCGGGGTGGCCCCGATCGTGCGCTCGCGAAGCTGGGCTCCGGAGACCCCAAGGACCTTGACCCCGTTCCCGTTGGTGAACGAACCATCCGGATCGCCAGCATCGGCACCGGCTTGAATCCTGAAATCATCGCGACGGAACTGCGTAGCGACATTGGCATTGAGACGACCCGAATTGTCGGTGATGCTGACCGCAATGATCTGGCGGATGCCGTTCTCGGGGGAGTTCGGGACGAGATGCCAGAAGGAGTCGGTATACCCGTCGCCATCGGCATCGGCCAGATACCGGGAAATCATGTGCCGCTCGCGACCGAAGATGAATTCATCCGAGGGCGGGCCGTAGGCAGACAGCTTGTAGAAATTGGAAGGTGGTCCAAGTGAGACAGCGGTACTGACCCCACCGAAGCCATAGGCTCTGAAATAACCTGGGCTGAACCAGTTTCGCCACTCCCGGAAAAACAGATCGCTGTTGCCAAAGAGATTGCCGGGGGCAAAAAACGACATGAGCACCCCAGAGCCAGTATCGTTCTGGTGTGGTACCGGATCCGCGAGCCATTGTTCGACGGGGATGTTCAACTCGTACATCAGGCCGCCATTGCCATCGCCGTCTGTATCAGAAATGTCGCTGATGTCGCGGCAGATCCGCCACCCGTTCCCAGCGTCGGAGAGGTTGGTCAGGTGCCGCCAGTGGGAAAAGGTGTCGAAACGCCGGTAATCGGGTGCGGTCGCAAAGCTCCAGTCCGCATCAAATCGAAGTGGTTCGAGATCGCGCAGCCAGCGGTGGTCGCCAAAGCCGGGGTTGCCCAAAGGGTTGCCTTCGGCGTCGAGGTAGTCGAGTCCCGTCGGGTTGTAATCGGGATTGCCGGGTCCACCCGGAAAATCGCCCACGCCGAAACCAATCGTAATTGGTGACCCGAAGTCGGGCCAGTTCGTGAACGGCACCACGTGGTAAGGCGCGAAGTTGAAGGGGAAGGTGTCCGCGTCCCCGGCTCCGAGGTCGAAGCTGAAGCGCACGGCCCCGAGATCGATTCCCGCCCGAGCAATGTTCGAGTCGTTGCGGGGGGCCGGACCGGGGATGATCTCTCGAACGAACAAATGCTCGGCGATCTGCTTGGCGATGGCCTTGACGATGAAACCGTCGTTGTCGTCGCGACGGGCGGCTTCATTCACGGCGGCCGACGTCTGGCGACCCGTCTGGGCGCGGGAGACGAACGCGGTGGCGATGATGATAAGCAGGACGAGCACCGCCGCCACCAGGATCATGGTGTTGCCCCGGCGCGATGCAGTCCGTCGTGCGATTCTCAAGTTGATTGGCTCGTTCTTCAAGGTGGTTTCCTCGGTCTTGTCTCGAGGGCGATTCGTTTCTGGGGTCCGGGGGTTCGGAGTCCGGGGGGTCAGAGGGTCCGGAGGAACCGGGAGTTCATCAGGGGTCTTGCGACGGCAGTTGAATGACGAACTGGAAGGTGCGACCATTTTCCAGTCGCCCTTCCTTGTCGTGCAAAGTCATGGTGATACGAACGGCATCAGGCCAGGGCGTGTAGCCAGCATCAACTTGTTCGTTCGCTGGCATATCGATGATGAATTCCTGGATATTTCCGTTGTTGTTGGAGTCGAATTTGTCGCGAGGTTCGACGCGGTTGTATCCGAAGAAAGCGCGATATTGGAAGTTGGGTGTGCCGCCCCCTGCGAAGACGGGGCGTTCGATTGCGGCCGGTAATATGGAGTCGGAACCGAAGGCCACGTTATCCCAATTCGAGTAACGCATCACGTCGGGAAAGCGTCCATAATCAGCCGGATCCTCACGTAAGTTCTGGTAGCTGCCCACGACGCCTTCCAGATCATCATGCCCGAACCATGGCTGGGGATGGGCCGAGGGAATGATTACACCCTGAAATTTAACCGGGATAATGGTCGCCGGGTTGTAGTCGGGATCAAATTCACCCGAACCGTCGCGATACGTCCAGTCCACGCGAAATTCGCTGCACCCCGCACCCAGCACATGAGCAGTCAGCGCGTGATCTTCGCGGCGGACATAGTTGTTATTGGGATTCCCGGTGTTGCCTGATTCCAGGGGTGGCGTGCGTTCGGCCCGGGGATAAAAGAACGCATCGACAATCCGGGCGGACTGCAACGACCAATCCTGGATTTCGTTGTTGTTGACGTTGCCAGTCATGACATACTGGCGAATGTCGCGCAGCGAAGAGCCGGCGATGTCCACGCGGCCATAGCGAATCTCTTCGTCCCAGATGTCGAACGCGGAGTTGTCCGATCCGAAATAATCAGTGCGATCACCACCATCGTCCGCGAGCAGGACCACCTGCCGGGAAAGAAGCCAGTTTTCGGGCGGGATCAGCGGCACGTTGAATTCAATCGTCGCACCCGAAAGGCCACGGTCCTGGAGCGTCACCAA
Organism: Planctomycetota bacterium; assembly: GCA_027295365.1. Taxonomy (GTDB): domain Bacteria; phylum Planctomycetota; class Phycisphaerae; order Phycisphaerales; family SM1A02; genus JADFSH01. The sequence continues at coordinate 381 of JAPULD010000004.1, read as the reverse complement.
GCCGATCTGCCAAGGCCACCATTCCTGGATCGGATCATGGGACGCCGGGGCCTCGGGAAGCTGGAACGCATGCCCATAGTACACTCGGGACGTCGAGGATTGCTGGTTTCGTGAGTTGGCGAAGGAATCAAAGGCTGAACGGTTGTATAAACGGGTACTTTCGGCGCCAGTGGTGAAAAAGATGATCTGATCGGCACGGATTCGAGCGTTGGGGGCGCGGTTGGGATCAAGCAGGATCGGTGAGTTGTAATCATTGCGTACCGCGTTGCATTGGATCGCGAAGAACCCTTCCTGATTGAGATTGGCGAAATCCTTGCGGATCTGCTGCTCGATCGCCGCGGCTTCCTGCAAGAGGTCGGCATTGGCCTCGCCCAGTCCCGC
>JAPULD010000399.1 GCA_027295365.1 Planctomycetota bacterium | reverse complement strand
ACACCTTTGGCAGATGAGCCTCATCAAAGGCATTCGCGAACAGTCCGTCCTCGATTCCGAGGTCCTTGTCGAGCTGGGTGCGGCTCGTGAACGGAAAGATGTCGGTGGGATAGAAGAACGCGCTGTAGCGATGGGCATCACGTGAAGGCTGTCCGAACCGGTGGTTGAAGCTTCCGCGTCCGGCGCCCGCGGTGTGGATCAGCATCCCGTCGTAGACTTTTCGATTCGCCTCGTCGGTGTTGAACCCCTGGTGGAGAAACTGGCGCAGGAAGCGTCCGGTCTGCGAGACCCCGAACGCGATGGCATGCGATGCGGGAAAGGGGCATGTTTCATCGTATTTCGCGTAGGCCGCAATGTCACGGATTGCCGCCAGGCCCAGGCCGACCACTCGGGGTTCCGAGGTCCGATACACCAATTCATAGATCAGGTCGGGTTTGAATTCCGTCTCCAGGGAGATGTGCGTGTCATCGGATTTCCATTGGCCTTCCTCGCGCACCGCGAAATGCCAGAAATCCATTGGCAATCCGATTCGCGATCCGTTTCGGGAAGTTCGCTGGGTGAGGAGGGTTGCTTGATCAGTGGGGTCGAAGACCTTGTAGGCGATGTGATTTCGGTGACTGATGCCCAAGGTCTGGGTCGGTTCGCGAAGCACCCAGTCACTGCGAATGAGTCCGGTGATGCTCGAACCGTCGGGGTTTCTTGCGATCGGGACGTTGAGACGCAGCAGACCGGGGCGATCGGGCACATCCCACTGCCATCCCACCCAGATGATCGTGACGCCTCGATTCATGAGCAGGCCATCACCGAAATGCGAGGCCTCGACGGGATCACCGTCTTGAAGGCGGCCGGTGGCGCGCTGGAAATATCGAAGCGTGGCCTTGCCGCCCCGGTTGGAGACTTCGATATAGGCGACGCCATTGGACTTGTTCGGATCCTTGGGTTTGAGCACCATGAAATTGGCGTGGGCCTCGACGAGCCCAGCCTCGTTGCGGGGGGCCAACGCAAGATCGACGATGCGGGCGTTATAGGGGTTGTCTGGATCGAAGGCGAAGTGGATCGTGCCTGCGAGTTTTTCGTATGCGCCGGCATCTCCAAACAACTTGCCATCGAGAACATCCTCACGCACGTCGATATCGAGACCGACGACTTCGGACCGCAGAAAGCGGCCGGGAAGAATGACCGAGAGCAGACAGATGAGCAGGGTAAGACGGGATCGACGCATGGAACACCTCCGGTTCGTGGATAGTGGCGAACTGAAATCATGCTAACTCGGAGAGGGGGTTGTTGTGAAGTGGCCATGGGTGTCGGGAAACCGAAATGCGACGTCAGGTTTGATTTTTCGTATGCTGCGTTGATGAAGTCTCGCCGGCTTGATAAGTCCCGACAGGTTGTGATTCTCGTCCTGATCGCCCTGAGCGCGACTCTTTTTGAGGCCTCCCTGATCGTCCAGGCGCAGGAGGCTCCGCCTCCCCCGGATCCCGTGACCAACGATCCGGAGCAGGATCAGGATCCCGAGAAAACCCAAACCGAGGAGCAGGCACCCGAAAAGAAGGTCAATGCTCCACAGGAGTCGGGAGACGATGTCACCTCGCAACTCCAGGAATCGAGTCAGGGAGTCGAGACCAACTCGGATCAGAGGTCCGGACCAGACGAACACGTGACTCCCATCGAAAAAGTCGTCAAGGAGGAGGAACATGAATCGGGCGACAACGTGAGCGGGAGCCTCCGGGAGTCACGCGATGTCGTGGTGGGAGTCTGGGAACATGGCCCCATCTCCGAAATCTACCGCTTGTGGAAGCCCATGAAGGACAGGCTCTATGAAGACACCGGCATCGATGTCGGCATGGCGTACACCACGCTGTATCAGCGTGCCACGGATGGTGAGAGTCCTCGGGAAGCCTGGAGTGGGGACGTCGACATCTTCGGGAAATGGATTCTCCTCAACCGGGACGTTCCCAACACGGGTTCGACCGGTTTTCTGGTCGAACAGCGCCATCGAATCGCGAACATCACGCCCAACGATTTGAACGAGAATCTGGGGGCGCTCTGGAAGACCACCAAGGCGTTCAACGTCCATGATGCGGCCCTCGTGCAACTCTGGTGGGAACAGTATCTCTTCGACGACCACGTCAAGGTTGTCGCCGGGACGATCGATCCCAGCAACTTCTACAACGGCAACCGCTTCCAGAACCAGAACTCGTTCTTCCTCAACCAGGCGTTCTCCACCAATCCCGCCCGGGCCTTCCCGGATAACGGCCTCGGCGTCAACGTTCGAATCGCCCCCTCGGACAAATTTTATTTCTCCTTCGGAGCCCATGACACAAACAATTCCAAAACCACTTCCGGATTCAACAACCTCGACAAGGATGAATTGTTCTACGCCTGGGAGATCGGACTGACGCCTCGATTCGAGGGACAGGGGGCGGGGCGTTACCGCTTCACCGCCTGGTACACCGGCGCGGGCCAGGCGACCAATGGCGAATCGGGCAGCGGATTCGCACTCAGTTTCGAACAGGATCTCGGAAACGACCTGGTGCCATTTCTTCGCTATGGGTACCAGGACGACCAGCTCAAGGCGACCAAGCAGGTCGTGGTGGGAGGACTCGGAGTCCTGAATCCGTTCGGTCGCCCGCATGACCTGTTTGGGGCGGGATTCGCCTGGGGCGAACCTCACGATTCTTCGTTTCGTGATCAATACGTCGCGGAGTTGTTCTATCGTTATCAGCTGACCCCCAAGATCCAGCTCACGCCCGGATTCCAGATGATTTTCGACCCGTCGAAGAACCCGGACGACGATTTCATCGGCGTCTTTGAATTCCGGGTTCGAGTCGTTTTCTGACGTGGGTGCACACCGGCTAAAACAAGAGTTGAAACTGGGTCCGGATCAGGATCTGGCCGTCTTCCCCGGGGCTGTCCTCCCGCCACCCGACGCTGTCCACGGCCAGCAGCGGATCGATTGCATTGAAGCTGTAACCCACGTCGGTGGTCCATTTGAGCGAGTGCTTGCTGAAGTAGCGATTGAACCCGAGTGTCAGCAAGTTGAGATTTTCGACTCCTGACTCGTCGAGGTCGGCCCACTCGTAGCGTGCGAAAATTTCGATATCATCACTGACAAAATGACCTCCCTGGACGATGCAAGCGTATCGATCGTGATCAGGTAGGCCGTCGGCGGAAACGTGAATCCCCATGATGGCACCGAACAAATTGGAGCCGCCAAATTCGAGTGACCCGTCGATCGTCCAACCAAGACGACGGACTTCGGGACCGGTCGAGGTGCCGTACTCATCCTCCTCGATGGCGAACGCGGCGCCGATCCGAGCGGCGAATGGATCGCCTCGCCAACTCGTGAAGTCACCCAGTTGTCTCCAGGTTCCCGCCAGCAGAAAGTCCACCCGTCCGGTCGCCGCGTATTCCGTGTCCTCGTCCAAGGCGCTGGTGCGATCGGTATCAAAACCCTGGTGATACATGATCGCCCACTTCATTCGTTCGCCGGTCGAGCCCAGTTCGATTCCCAAGGTTCGATTCTGGTCGAAATCCCGCTGGTTGGCGATCAGCGAGCGATCCACGGTCAGTTGACGTTTCGAGCTGATGAGCACTTCGTAGAGAAATGGCGGTTTGAATTGCCCGACTCGCAGTCGGAGATTGTTTTCAAAGGTCTTGGTGATATAGGCATCCGAACCGCGTTGTTTGGACCCTTTGATATCGATGGAAGCCTTGTACTGGATACTTGGATCGATCAGATGCCCATCAAAAGTCAACTTCAAGCGTCGGGTCTGAAAGCCTCCTCGGGAATCATCATCGATTGAATCGTCCTGGTGATTGTAAAGGTATTGCGTCTGCATCTGACCTGAGAATTCAAGCCGATAGTCGCCATCAGCGCTCTGGATGAAGAAGTGCTTGTCCCATCCCGCATTCAGTCCCTGACCAAGCAGGCTACTCCTCGAATCGGCATCGGACAGCAACGCGTCGATCCAGATCCGGATCTCCTCGCGTCGGGCCAATTCCCACTCGCTTTGGGCCGTGGCGAACGTCGAAATGAACATCAGGCTGGCCAGGGCGACAACCACTTGTCTCGGGGCAATATGCATGGCCGGGAGCGTACCCGATTGATTCGATACGGTGCCTCCATGGGGACGAAAAGTCCAAAAATACATTGATCGGCAATATTTCGGTCAGCGGCAATGCCGGAAATTCAGGGGATTGTCAATGTGAGGGAATACCTGTTCCCCGATTGGCACCAGGTTTCTTTGGCCATCGTGAAGCCTATGAACAGGGGCCCCATGCGGCGAGCAGTTCGAGCAGGTCGAGGACATCCACGGTACCGCTGCCATCGTTGTCTTCAGGACATGGAGGTGGACATGGCCCCCAATTGGCGAGCATGGCCAGCAGATCGTTTACATCGACGATGCCGTTTCCATCGGAGTCGATCGGACAGGCGTTGCACCGTCTCAGCAACACTCTCACGTTGTCGCCGTCCTCGTTGGCCACCGCGAGGTCTGGGACATTGTCACCGTTGAGGTCGTCAATCACGACTGAACTTGGGCCAGCGCCCACGTCATAGGTGAGATGGGAGGCAAACGTGCCGTCACCGTTGCCGATCAACACGCTCAGGTCGTCGCTGTGGTAGTTGGCCAAGGCGAGGTCTTGGATGCCGTCATCGTCGATGTCGCCGATCGTGACGGAGCGAGGGCCGAAGCCCACGTCGTACGTGACATGAGGGGCGAAGGAGCCGAAGCCGTTCCCCATCAGGACACTCACGTTGTCGCTGAGGTAATTCACGACGGCGAGATCTGATGTTCCATTGCCGTCGAAGTCACCGACCGAAACCGTGAACGGTCCGTCGCCAACATCATGGAGGACGTGGTTCGCGTAGGCACCACTCTGCTGCAAGTAGAGGAGAACACTCACGTTGTCGTTGTTATAATTGGCGAAGACAAGGTCGGGGAAGTTGTCACCGTTGAAGTGTCCGATCGCGACCGAGAATGGTCGAGACCCAACGGTGTACAAGATTGCAGGGTTGAATGTGCCGTCCCCGTTGCCCATCAGAACGCGGACATTGTCGAGGCCTGTGCCGTTCTTAGAGTCGGGCACGACAAGGTCAAGGAAGGTGTCATTGTTGAGGTCACCGATCGCGACCGAAAGCGGGCCACCCCCCGGACTGAGAATGACGTCGGGGGCGAAAGTGCCGTCTCCATTGCCCATCAGCACGCTCAGGTCTGAGCTGACATAGTTGGGAACGACGAGGTCGAGGAACGTATCATTGTTCAGGTCAGCAATGGCGACAAAATAGGGACCGGTCCCCACGGCATAAGAAACGCCGGGGGCATACGTACCGTCGCCGATTCCCAACAGCACCGTGACGTCGTCGCCAAGATAGTTGGCGACGACGAGATCGAGAATTGCATCGCCATCAAGGTCGCGCGTCGAGATGGTTGTCGGGCCATCGCCCGTGGCATACGCGACGTGAGTGGGAAACGTGCCGTCTCCGATGCCTATTAGTACGCTCACATGGAAACTGTTCGCATTGGCGACGACAAGGTCCAGGACATTGTTCTTGTCGACATCGTCAATCGCGATGGCGATCGGATTGACCCCCACGTCATAGACGAGGTGGGAGCTGAAGGTGCCGTCTCCGTTCCCGATCAGTACACTCACGTTGTCATCGACATAGTTGGTCAAGGCGAGGTCGGGGACATCATCCCCATCGAGATCGCCAATCGCTACCGAGACCGGATCGTCGCCCACGGCATAGGTGACGCTGAGAGCGAAGGTGCCATTGCCATTGCCCATCAACACGCTCACAGTGTCGCCAAAGGCGTTGGCCACAACGAGGTCTGGGATGCTGTTCCCATCGAGATCGTCGATCGCGATGGAGATCGGGCCGGCCCCCGTGTTGTAGGTGACGTAGGGAGCGAAAGTGCCGTCGCCATGGCCCAGCAGAACACTCACGTTGTTGCTGAAGACGTTGGCCAAGGCGAGGTCAGGGATCGTATCTCCATCGAGGTCGCCAATGGCGACTGAATAGGGGCCTAAACTCGTGTCGTACATGATGTGGGCCGCGAAGGTGCCGTCGCCATTGCCCATCAGCACGCTCACATTGTTTTGGTCGCGATTGGACACGACAACGTCCGGGATGGTGTCTCCATCAAGGTCGCCGATCGTGATGAAGCGGGGGCCCGTGCCCACGGCAGACGTGACCTGAGAGGCGAACGTGCCATCGCCATTCCCCATCAGGACACTCATGGTATCGTTGTTCAGATTCGCCACGGCAAGGTCTGCCGCGCCATCCCCGTCGAGGTCGCCGATTGCGATTGAGACGGGATTGACCCCCACGGTATACGTGACATAAGGCGAGAAAGAGCCGTCGCCATTGCCCATCAGAACATTGATATCGTTCGAATAGAAGTTGGCCACCGCGAGGTCCGGAAAACCATCCCCGTCCAAGTCGCCAACCGCGACGGCGTAAGGCTGGTCACTTACATCGAAGGTGTCGTCGAGGAAAATATCGCCGGGGTCGCATTGGCCAATGGCAGAAGCACACCCGATGAGCAAGGCCAACAGGCCGAAGGCGTGTCGCGCCATGCACTGACGATTCTTTATGATGCAAGAAGAGTCCAGACAATCACGCGTCAAAGTTCTCCGTGCTGCCACGTTGTGTTTTTCATTCTTCACCGCATCGAGCATCGAGAACTTCCTCCTAAAAGCTTCACCTCGGATTGCATGACCAGGGGATGCGTGGTTGAGTCCCCCGATATTCCCTCTCTCCAGGACTGATCGATGAAATCCTGTTGATGCATGCCCGGAACTTCCGCTCGGTGTCTCACGTACAAGTGTAACGATCTCGTCTGGAGGTCAAAGCAAAAAAGCTCCCCTGTGGTCATACGCTGTACAAAAAACCTGCAATACGCTCTCCAGACCGGTATCTGTCGTTCCGTGCGTGGGGGTCTGGGTATTCTTGCTCTTGTTGTCTTCAAGACCATTGCCGAGTGCTTTTGATCACTGACGATTCGCAGAAATCATGTTGGTGACGCACTTTGCGATCGCATGATGAATCGTCGCGCCAGTTCTAGGTTCGTTTCATTCAACCAATACGCCACGTAGAAATCAATCCTGCGAGACCTGCGATTAAATTGAAAAAAACGCGATCTTGAATCCACGTTACATCCATGAGTCTACGTTCTTCGTCTGGTCATGGGCAGATGGCGATTGCAGGTGGACGACGAAAAACTGACGATGCAGGATCGGCAGGTACCGACACCACCGCATCCATCGCCAGCGGGCCGGCTCTTCCTCCAACATCGATCGAGATGAGGCGAATTCGTACTTGCCTTTCCAAGCGATAGGGGCATGAAGGCTTTTTGCACCCCACCGGAATCGGGCCCTGGTTCGGGGCAACGTGTCGTGCAGAAACGGAAATTGCACCATCATCGGTCCGATGAGGTCGAAGATCATCTCCCCCTTGGTGAACACTTCCGACTGTCGTTTAATCAGTTCATGAACCAAACGCTCCTCGAAGAACATCAGGACGCCTTCGGCGATCAGCAACGTGGGGCGATTATTGGTGTCGCGAATCCTGTCCATCCAGTGGAAGTCATCTCCCGACGTTTCGAGGAACGTACGGCGGGATGTCTGCTCGATGAATTTGGAACGGAGCGCGATGGCATCGGGAAGATCGACATCGAACCAGTGCGCAAGCCCATTGTCGATCCGGAAGCATCGCGTATCGAGACCGGCGCCAAGGTTGATGATGTTCGATTCGGGATGTCGTTCAAGAAAGGCCCGGGTCAGACGATCGATGTAACGATCACGGACCGCGACCCCGATCTGGGATTTCCACCCCCGTTCGAATCGGGAAAAATCATATTCGAGTCGGCGTTGGATCTCGACGGCCTTGTCATCACGAGTCAGGGCGTCCGGACGTTGCGATTCGATCGATCGTGCCCACAAGGTGATGAGCATCGTCTCCTGAACAGGGCCCAACGAACCCGGTTCAAGCGTGGTCTTCGATGGTATTTCGGAGCGTGTACTGATCACGCTCGCGATCATACCTCAGTCTGGTGTGATGAATCGGAGGCCCAGTTCGTATCCATGACCATCCCTGGCCGGCTTCGCCCAGACGATCATGATCGGCTTCTCCATCGTCGTCCCCTGAGGCAGAAGGCGTACCGCATGTCCCGTCATGCCGGTCTTCATGGGAACGGAACTGCGGAGACAAAAACCGCCTCGGCTGGAATCAATGATCCGATAACGCACCGGCATCTCCGAGTCGTGATGCCAGAGCACGATCAACTCGGTGTGGGACGAGGCATGAGTCCGACGAACGGATACGCGTCGATTCTCAGGCAAGGACGTGGCGGTGCGATCCATGGCGACATCGTATAGCATGCCACTATCCTCGAATTCGCCTCGGCGGCTGGCAAACTCACTCGGATGTATTTGTGAATCGAGGTCGATCTGCAACGGCAAGTCAACTCGGGGAATTCATCCGGTCTGTTGGAGAGAGGTCCAAGTCATCCATGTGCAAGTCGTTCGATGTCATCGTTATCGGAATGGGGGCCATGGGGTCGGCCACCTGCCTCGAACTTGCCCGACGCGGTTGTCGCGTGCTGGGACTTGAGCAATTCAGCATTCCCAACAACCTGGGAAGTTCGCATGGCGAATCGAGAATCATTCGCCTCAATTACTACGAGAATCCAGACTACGTGCCCTTGCTTCGCCGAACGTATGAAGGCTGGGATCGACTCGAAGCCGAGAGCGGCGAAAAATTGCACTTCAAGACCGGCGGGTTGTACATGGGCGAGGAGTCCTGCGATTTCATCCAAGGCACGTTGATCTCTTCCCGGGTGCATGATCTGCCTCATGAAACGTGGAGTCGCGAGGAAGTCATCAAGCGATATCCTCAATTCAACCCCCCCCAATCGTATATGGGGATCTGGGAATCGAATGCCGGTTTCGTGTTGCCCGAAGCGGCGATCAGCGCCATGACCCGACTGGCCCTGAACCTTGGCGCCTCGGTGCATGGGCACGAACCGGTGCTGGGTTGGGACGCCCAGGAAGGGCGTGTCACGGTTCGGACTGAACAAGCCACGTACGAAGCGGGGCAGGTGATCATCACCTCAGGCGCGTGGGCCGGACAGGTGTTGGGCGAGATGGGCGTGAAACTCGAAGTGACCCGGCAAGTATTGGCATGGCTTTGGCCAAAACGACCTGAATTGTTTGGTCCCGATCGTTTTCCCATCTGGGCGATCGACGACCCGAATGGCTTCTTCTTCTATGGGTTTCCTATGCAGAGCGGTCGCGTCGGGCTCAAGGTGGCTCGGCATTTCTATGGCCCCCCGATTTCGCCCGACACGATCGACCGAACCCCCAGCGAGGCTGACAAGCGTGAGATTCGGGACGCCATCAAGCAGTATCTTCCCGATGGTGATGGCGACATTCTGTCCATGGGGGTGTGCATGTACACCAACACGCCTGATGCTCATTTCATCATCGATCGTCACCCTCGTCATCAGGAAGTCCTGATGGCCACCGGCTTCTCGGGGCATGGATTCAAGTTCGCCCCGGTCATTGGCGAGATCATGGCGGATCTGGCCCTGGAAGGGGAGACGAAGCATCCGATTGATTTTCTGAGGTTGGGGCGATTCGACGAAACCTGAGCGATCGCGCGTAAATTGCGCGTGTTCGTCACACCTTCCTCGGAATCGAGGCTTTTCAATCCAGTTGGAAGTTGGGCCGACCGATAATTCATCCATCGCGCCGATACTGCGCGCGGATAAATCATGACGCAACACGAAGCGGACAATTCGAAGCCCCAACCCGATCCTATGCTGGAATCGTCGAACGCTCCCGAGGGCGAAGTATCGTCTTCCGCCGAATCCAGTGCCGAGGCGTCGTTGGATGAAATCCTTTCACTGTTCGATGAGCAGGACGTACCGGATGAATCGCTATCGGCACGATTCGAGGACGATGAGCCAGAAGGCTCCGATACCAGACAGGCGCAACGAGATCAGGTTGAATCGTTCGTCGATGAGATCGACACGTTGCTTGAGGACGTGCATCAATCTCTGCGTTCAACGTCCGACGTCCGCCGGCCTTCACAGAACGTCGGAGATGAAAACGACGACTCATCAACATCTTCGGTTTTGGATTCGCCTTCAAAAGACGGCGATCAATCCCCGTTTGCGGATTCAACCGACCTCGATGATATCGGTCAGTTGTCCCGACAGGTCGCCGGATCCATTGATGATCAACTCCTGGATGATCTCGATCAACTCGTGGTCGATGCCATGGAGTCGGGGCTCACCGCCTCGCGCGTCGATGATGCGATCAATGAGCCCTTGACAACTGACGTGATTGACGAGTCGCCAACCTCCGACCCGTATCCGGAAACCGATCGAACCGCCTTGACGCAAGTGCCGGAATCCCGGACTGAACTTGCCGACGATGACTTGTTCGACTCGATTCAGTCCCTGTTTGATGAGACGAGTGATCCGAACGAGAGAACCGCTTCACAGGATTCGGAAGCGTCTATTCAGGATAACTCGGATCCAGGGGTCACGGTTTCTCCCCCTGATGAATCTGATCAGGAACCGACGACAAGTCCGGCGTTTATCAGTTCTGACCCATTGATTGCCAATGATGATCCTGAACTTCAGGATCTTTCGGGAGCCTTGGATGACTTGATCGCGGCGTCGCTGAAGGAAACTCCGCAGGATCAGCACGAGAGAGTGTCAAGGGTTTCTACGGAGCCTATGGTCGCGTCTGAGTCAATGACGACCGACGACATAGGACCGCTCAGGCATGGTGCCTCGGAAGCCATCGAGGTTGCCCCGGTGCCAGAGACGGAGCCGTCACGTGCGGATCCGATGCCAGACTCAACGACGAATACGTTGACTGAACCCGAATTCACGAGTTCGGATGACGTGAACGAATTCATCGCGTCCGATCCGGATGGGCTCGAGTCGGTGCTCGACAGTATTTTCGACGAACAGGCGATCTTCGTGGAAGTCGAACCGGGTGTGGCTTCAACGATGAAGCCGGATGATGTTGTGCAAGTCGCCTCGATGGAAGCGGAAGAATCCCTTGCGGAGACATCTCCCGAAGGGGATGACACGTCAGATCCAGTCGTCGCTTCGAAGACCGACGATGGGGGAGCCATCGACGAACTCGTCGGCGACCTGGAAGAAGTTTCGGAGATCGTGAGCCAGGAAGTCGATCGTGAAATCGGGGTCGAGCCTGACCAGGCAGAAACCGCAATAGATGAAGCAAAACCTAGTGCATCATCCAGAGCATCGGCTTCGACACCGGAGAACACGCCGTCAACGGACTCAATGAAAAGCAGCCCTGACTCAGAGCAGAAACACCATGCCATTCCGGGAGAGAAACAGAATCTGCGGAACGTGCTCTGGACGAAGGCCGAGCCCCCCTTGTTGGCCTTTTTCCGAACGATCAACTGGCCGATGCGTTTCGTGCCTCGAAAAGCACGCGCTTCCGTGGACTGGTTGGCGTTGAGTCTTGTCTTCTGGGTGCCGGTCGTCTGGGTCGTGGCGTTGATCGTCATCAGCTAGGCCTTGGAGCGACAACGAAAACGCAACGCGGATGCTTGACGCGCCGAATCCTTCGACGAGTCATCGTACGTGAATGGACGTGTTCACGATTGCACAAAATGTATCTTCATCGCAGACATCGATGCCGCCGGAAAAATTGCCGGGCTGGTCGGCGCGCAACGTGAAAACGAAGGTGACTGACTCATCGGAATGCACCATGTACCGCAATGAGATGTACGAAGCATACCGCGGAAGCGTGAGAATGGTCGAATCTCGTCCAGCGCTCAGCCGATCGCGGCGCTTGATTCAAAATCCGCAGCGATCGTCTCGCCATGTCGGGACACATAGTCTGATTGGTAGCGACTCAATGCATGATCGATCCGCACGTGCGTCCATCGCTCATAGATGCTTTCGATGTCGCCGGGCGAGATCCCCGGGAGGTTCAGGATCGAGGCGCGATGGTTGGCGGGGCGGGCGAGGTAATCCTCGGGCAGATATCCCTTGTCGCGGCACAGGGCGAAGAGAGCCGTCCCCGGATAGGGATAGAAGACGAAATACCCGAAATCAAAGGGCTTTATAGCTTCGTGCAGTTCGATGGTGGCGCGCATCTCATCGAGCGTTTCGCCCGGCACGCCCATCATGTAATTGGCGGTCACCATGATTCCGGCTTGCTTCGTCAACTCGAAGACCTGGGCGATTTTGTCGTTGGTGACGGGGCGTTTCATGATTTCTCGTCGGACCCGTTCCGATCCGCTTTCCACACCGTACACGATGTGCTTGCAGCCTGCGGTCGCCAATCGCTCGATCATCTTCTCGCTCATCGTTTCGATTCGTGCGTGCAGCGAGAAGGGGATGCACAAT
>JAPULD010000398.1 GCA_027295365.1 Planctomycetota bacterium | reverse complement strand
AATGGCGACGACCCGGTGGAGGCATTGAACCTCTCCATGAGGGTGCGACGGATCGCCCTCGACAATTTCGGCGCGGACAACATCGCCCCGGGGCAACCCCTCGCCTTGCTCCATGAGACGCTGGTCCCAGTCTATCTTCATCATCGCTTTCAATTGACCGCGGCGACCAAGATCATCGGAGGGTTGCATTACAACTACGCCTTGAATGGAGATGGTCAGGATTTGAGTCGTCCCATCGATCCCGCGCTGCAGCGACAGGCGTTGGAAGCCGTGCTTGCGTGCATCGATCCGATCGAGCTTGATCTTTCAGATGAAATACTTGAGTTGGTCCACCCGAGGCCTTTCGGCTATTCAGGGAATCGTGAACTGTTCGGCTCATCGACCTCGCCGGCCTTTGATGCGGTGGGGGCGGCGCAGACCGCCGCTCACATCGCGGTTCGTGGCCTGTTGCATCCTGACCGCTGTGCGAGGCTGGTTGATTTCCATCGACGTGATGATTCGATGCCTTCGTTGGAAGAAGTATTTGCGACGATCATTGCAGCTTCATTCGGGGACAGCGCCGATTCCAATTCACGGATTCAAGAACTTCGATTCGTCATCCGGAACGTAGTGGTCGTCGAGTTGATCAATCTGGCCCAGAATACAAACGCGACGATCTCGGTTCGGAGTCGAGCAGACGAGGCGCTGAATGGTCTGGTCATGGAATTTGAAGGCGATCCCCATGTTCGCGCTTTGATGGATCTGATTGAGCGCTATCAACGACGCGAACTGAACAGCCCCTTGTCACCGGCCCGAGCTCTTCCGGTGCCCCCTGGAGACCCGATCGGCATGGCTCCTGAGCTGATGGATGACTGGTGTGGTTGGAGCCGACCAGGCTGAGGAATCTGAGGGGGATCAGGTCCGGTTGGACGATTTATGAAAAATACCCTATTCGAGGGACCGATAACGAGAGTTACGGTGGAATTCGCTTGGTATTCGGGCGTAAGCGTTTATATTACAAGGAGTTGTCTCTGCGCAAGGAGCCCGAGGCGATCCTGTGAGTTGACTGGTGAATACGACCGGAGAGTAGAGAGAGATCTGGTTTAAGCACCAAAGCGTTCAATTCAGCGTATAGGAATGGGACCACATGTTTGAGATCCGCAAAGCATGCTCATGTGCTTCGCGGAACCATTGTCATTTCTGATCGCTCACATCGAGCGAATTGATCTTGAGGGTATTTCTTGTCCATGCAGCCGGTGCATTTCGAAATACGAAAGGGCGATCCGTCGATGATCCGTTGTCGGGTGATCGCGTTGTTGTCGATCATTGTCGTTGTGTGTTCAACGTGTACTTCGGCAATGGGGGGAACGATTCGATTTCGAAATGGAACCGTCACGACGGAAAAGAAAACACAGTCTCAATTGTTGAACTCCCTGCAAGGGATGAATCGACGTGGGCATGATTCTCGCATGGTGGTTCAGTTCGCTGGTCCGTTGTCGACGACGGATCGAGATCGGCTTCAATCCGAGGGGTTGGTCCTGCTCAACTACCTGGGTGACCATGCATGGTTCGTCAATGCCGCCAAGGGGAACCTTGACGAAAGCGTCGCGAAAATAGAATTCATTGACGATCTTCTCCCGATCCAAACGTCGTGGAAGCTTCACCCTGACTTTATCGAGGGACGCATTTCTCGCTGGACCGTCACCGATCGCGATTTCCTTCGCAAGATGGAATTGGCCACTGACCAGGTCGAGCGTGATCAGATCACGCATGCCGCCGACCCGTTGGTGGCAGTCTATGTGCTCTTCCATCCCGATGTCCCGCTCGTCCCGATGGGACCAATTCGGGCGGCGTTGCATGGCGGCAATGTGATTTCAATCATGCATTCGATCAACGGATTGGTCGTCGAATTGCCTTATTCCAGGATATTCGAGTTGGCCGCGGACTCGGATGTGCAATACGTTGAACCCGCGCTGCCCAAGATGACGGGGCTGAACGATTCCAGCCGCAGTCTCACGATGGTGGATGTGGTTCAGGACTCCCCCTACAGCTTGGATGGGTCGGGGGTGAACGTTCTTGTCTACGACTCCGGGACAGCGCTCGCATCGCATCAGGATTTCGGGGGACGCCTCACGGTCCGTGATGATTCGGGATTGCGTGATCACTCCACCCATGTGGCCGGCATTCTCGGTGGCGACGGATTCGTCTCAGGTGGCCAATATAAGGGCATGGCTCCGGGGGTGACGATCCAGTCCTACGGGTTTGAACAGTCAGGAGGCGGAAGCCCTGGTTTTCTCTTTTTCGATCCGGGCGATCTTGAGGCTGATTACACCGAAGCCGTGAATACCTTTGGCGCGGTCATCGCCAACAACTCCATCGGCAGCAACGTCGCCGTGTCCGGGTTTCCTTGTGACTGGACCGGAAATTACGGCACCACGTCTTCGCTGATCGACGCGATCGTGAGGGGCAGTCTGGGCGCGCCGATGCGAATCATCTGGTCCAACGGCAATGAACGACAGGTATCAACGTGTGGCGATTCCTACAAGACCACCGCGCCACCGGCCGGAGCGAAGAATCACATTACGGTGGGGGCCGTCAATTCCAATGATGACTCGATGACCAGTTTTTCCAGTTGGGGCCCCACCGACGATGGTCGCATCAAACCCGATCTCGTCGGACCCGGTTGTCAGTCCGACGATGACTTCACCGTGACTTCGACTTCGGATATGGGTGGGTATTCCGGGCGTTGTGGAACCTCGATGTCCGCGCCAGTCGTGACCGGGATCGGGGCCTTGATGCTTCAGGATTTTCGAATTCAGTATCCGGCATTGCCCGATTTTCGTAATTCGACGCTCAAGGCCCTCCTGACGCAGACGGCTGTCGATCTCGGGAATCCAGGACCAGATTATCAATACGGGTTTGGTTCCGTGAGGGCGCAACCCGCCATCGACCAACTTCGTTCGGGATCCTGGTACGAGGATCAAATCGATCAGGATCTGGTACGTCCGGCCTTCATCGAAGTCCTTCCCGGGACGTCGGAGATCAAAGTCACGCTGGCCTGGGACGATCCGGCTGCGACCCCCAACGTCAGTACGGCGTTGATCAACGATCTTGATCTCGTCGTCATCGACCCGAACGGTATCGAGCACTTTCCGTGGACTCTCAATCCGTCTCTACCCGCCAGTCCGGCCATTCAGACCCAGCCTGATCGAGTGAACAATATCGAGCAGGTCGTGATCGATACGCCAATCGAGGGGATCTATCGAATTGAAGTTCGAGGTTGGTCCGTTTCGATCGGGCCCCAGACCTATTCGCTGACCGCTTCGCCTACGTTGCTCGCTTGCACATCGCTTGGCAATGTCACGCTCAATCGTGACATTTACGAATGCGAAGATGTGGCGACGGTGGAGGTCATCGATTGCGATCTGAACGCTGATGATGACGTCATCGACACGATCCTGGTGACGTTGGCATCCGATTCGGAGCCTGGTGGCGAAACATTGCTCCTGACCGAGACGGCGCTCGACAGCGCCGTCTTCACCGGCTCGATCACACTGAGCTTGACCGATTCGACGGGTGTGCTCAACGTCGCCGATGGGGACATCGTCACCGTGACCTACGTTGATGCCGACGACGGCGCGGGAGGTACAAATGTCGATGCGACCGATTCGGCACAGATCGATTGCATTGCTCCAGTCACGACACAAGTGACTGTGCTTGACGTCTCGGCCAATACGGCCACAATCCAGGTTGATTTCAACGAGCCGGTTTCCGCGACGATCAATTATGGCCTTACGTGCGGTTCGTTTCCAGACGCAGTCGAAAATGCCGTACGACAGAGTTCACATACCTTTAATCTGACGAATCTCGCGGACGACACGACCTATTACTTCGAATTGACGATGCTGGACGAAGCCGGCAATCTGGGTGTGGATGATCAAGGTGGGCTGTGTTACACATTCAAGACGGACATCGTCGTCAATAACTTCACGGAATTGTTCGACCTTGATGCTTTCGACCTCGACCGGACCTCGATGCTGTTCATTCCGACGGCATCCGTGGATTTCTACAATGCGTGTCAGGTGCCGGTGTCGGGCCTGCCGAGATCGACCGAGAACGCATTCACCATGGCCATGCCCGACGACGCCTCGCTCGAAGTATTTCTCATTGATGGCCGGACCATTCCTTTCTACGGGGTCAGTTACAACTCCATTCATGTCGGCAGCAATGGCTACGTTACGTTTGGTGCGGGGGACAGCGCGCGACATGAATCGTTCATCCAGCATTTCAGCCTACCCCGGATCGCCATGCTGTTCGACGACCTGAATCCCGACGCGCGAGGTCGAGTCAGTTATGAGCAACTTGACGATCGTTTCGTCGTGACTTTCGAGGACATTCCTCAATTCGGCTCCCTGAACAACAACACCTTCCAGTTTGAATTGTTTTTTACGGGAGAATTGCGTCTGACCTGGTTCGGGATCGATGCAATGACCGGGCTCGCCGGCTTGTCGGACGGGAATGGCGTGTCATTCGACTTTGCGGAATCCGATTTATCAAGCGAAGAAACATGCACGCCCCGGTACCCGGACGCTCCCGGCAGCGTTGAGCAGATCATGAATGTCCTGGAGTTGACGTTTGCCTTAAACGCCGTGGATGATGGACAACCAAGTCCTCCCGGCGGGTTGTCGTTTTTCGTCGCCTCCTTGCCCGCGGGTCAATTGCGCGATGACTCGAATGGCAAACTGATCACCGCCATTGATCTGCCCTATGAACTCGCTCAGGGGAATGTGCTTCGCTACCTGCCAGTGGCGGCATACGTCGGGCCTGACGGTTTCAACTATTCCGCCAGCGATACCGGATCCGCACCGCAGGCCGGACCCTCGAATCTTGGCATCGTGCTGCTGGACATTGTGGATCCGATCATTGCCGACGTAAATCTGGACGGTGTGGTTGATGTCTTTGACTTGCTGGTTGTACTCAGCGACTGGGGGCCATGTCCTTCGTGTCCCGGCGACATCGATGGCGACTCTGTCGTCGATGTGGATGACCTCTTGCTGCTGCTGGCCAACTGGGGGCAGACGTTGCCTCCCCCGCCTCCGCTCATCAATACTGGCTCAAGCCTGAAACGCCTGGCTGGCGATCAACGCGATGTTCAGGAACTTCTGATCGATGCGAAGGATGATCAAGACGCATTCATCAACGATGACGTGCTTCTCCCGGCTCGATCAGGCGGACTGTTCGAAATCGATCGAGACTATCTCCAGACCCGCCGGGGCGAGTTGGTCATGAAAATCCTGGGCCCACGACCATTGGAGCACTATGACGTGCTCGTTGTCAATGGGATCGCCCAACTCGGAGGAGGGTTGACGGTCATTCTGGATGAAGAGGCCCGGCCTGAACCTGGAGATCGGTATGTCCTGATGGTTGCCGAGGAGGTCTGGGGAGAATTCGAGTGGTACGAGTTGCCATCTTTCGAGTCGCACAATCGATTTATCGTTGAGTATGGTCCCCGTACCGTGCAGATTCGAATTGAATCCGATGACGTCTTGGGTCAAGGCGAATCATCCCGAGTTGTTCCAAATCTCCGATTGAGGGGCACCCGATCGCTGGATGTCAACCGGGACGGTCATCTAACGGTTTCGGACGTCATACGGTTGCTGCAGAAGTGGGGCACGACGAATCGCCGTGCCGATGTCAATCGAGACGGCCTCGTGGATGGGGACGATCTGCTTCGTCTTCTGGAAGCCTTGGCTGATCACTGAGGCTTTTTCTGACTGGACGCATTCGACGTGTGTAGGCGATCGGTGATACGCCGTCCGTGAGTCTGTATACTGTAAGGCTCCCGGACGGAGGCAATCGAACCTGGGATGGCACGAGACGATAAATACACGCTCGATTCGAAGGAAGGCAGAGGTCGAAAACGCCAGCGAGGCGGAGGCGGCTCGCCTTTGTCAAAGCGCAGCGTCCATCGGATGCGCAGTCACGAAACGTCGCAAGCGGAAGCTGAACTTGAGGCCCCTGCCGAGATTCCCGAACATCCGCTCATCCCGGCTGGCGAGCCCGAGATCATCGACACGAACGAGGCATTGGATTCAATGCTGGATCACGTTCGATCGATGGGGCGATTCGCGTACGACACGGAATTTATCGGTGAGCTCAGTTATTACCCGAAAATCTGCCTCATTCAGCTGGCCACTCGTGAACGGATCGCCTTGGTTGATCCGTTGTCGAACGTGAATCTGGACGAGGTCTGGTCGCTGGTGGCCGATCCCGATGTCGAGACGCTTGTGCATGCCGGGGCGCAGGATCTTGAACCCATCGCCCGTCATATCGGGAGGGTTCCGGAGAACATTTTCGATACGCAAGTCGCCGCGGGGTTTTGTGGCTTTTCCTATCCGCTCGGGTTGGGCCGCCTGATCGAGGAGATTCTGGACATCAAGCTTGGGAAGGGGCTGACATTCACACACTGGGACCATCGCCCATTGTCCGCCGTGCATATTCGGTATGCGGCCGACGATGTGCGATTTCTACCTTCCTTGGCGGAGGTATTGCGCGACCGACTTGCGCAACTTGAGCATTCGGAATGGTCTTCGGGAGAATGCCGATCCATTGCCGAAGCCGCAATGCGAAATCACGATGCTGAATCCTTGTCACGAAAAGTGAAGGGCATGCATCAATTGCGACCCAGAAAACTGGCCGTGCTCCGGAGCTTGGTTCTGATCCGCGAGGGCGCGGCACGGCAACACGATGTTCCCGCCCGAAGCTTGATGAAAGATTCAGTACTCATCGATCTTGCCCGTAACCCGGTGTCGTCGGTGCAGAAGCTTGACAAGGTGCCCGGCTTGTCGCGACGTGTGGCTCAGGCTTATGGCGCAGCGATCGTCGAAGGAACCAAGAGCGCGCTGGCGATTCCAGATGATGAATTGCCTTCTCGTCCGGCGTTTGTCAAAGAAACACCGGTTGATCAAGTTCGTATTGACGCCCTCAATGCATTGTCGGGAAGCCTGAGCTATGCCCGACAGATCGCCCCGAGCCTGGCCGTCAATCGCAAGGACGTGGCGCAGCTCTACCTGGCGTATCGGTATGGACGTGATCTCGAAAGTTGTCGTCTGATGCTGTCGTGGCGAAAGGATATGATCGGGCAACCCCTGGTCGATCTGCTTGAAGGTCGCTCCGAAGTGACGATCGGCTGGGCGGATGAGCGCCTGTACGCCAATCTGAACACACGAGAAACGGAAAAAGAATAGGGGCACGGGAGCAATGGCCTAGCCGCTTCGCTTTGTATTTCAGGGGATTCCCACACTCTGAAAGGGTCGTAACATGTCTGTTCATCAACTCACCATCCAGACGCCCGGGAAAGGCCTCTTCCAGATCACGAGTGAGATCGAGACATTGGTGCGCGAAGCCGATCTCCAGGAAGGACTCTGCACGATCATGATTCGGCATACCTCCGCGAGCCTGACGATCCAGGAGAATGCCGATCCTCGCGCGAAACGAGATTTGGAAGCATGGTTGGAACGTCTCGTCCCGGAAGGCGATGCGATCTATACCCATACCGCCGAAGGCCCGGATGACATGCCGGCCCACATTAAGGCAATCCTCACCGCCACGAGTCTTTCGATTCCCGTGGAATCCAGTCGGCTGACCTTGGGGACCTGGCAAGGCATCTATGTGTGGGAACATCGCCGCCAGAGCAGTCTCCGGAAACTTGTCGTGCATTTCTGCGATTGACATTGAAGCTGGTATGATTTCCACGTTTTCATTCGCTAATGACCACGAGATTATCACCCAGGAGGATGGGCATGGGCACGACGCAGACGACCCGCAAGTTCAAGATTGTCGATCTGATCCGTTACAAGAATCCGAAGTCGATGATCGAGGTCCCCAAGTACCCCGTCGAGGTCGTCATCGACGTCACGACGAAGTCGAAGATCGGCAAGGCCAAGGAGGTTCCCTCCTCCAAGATGGACCGGCTCGAACGGGCCGCCCGAACTGAACTCGAGCGGTACGAGAAAATCATCACGGAGGAACTCAAAAAGTTCGATGCGAAGATCGCCGAGACGGTGAAGCCCGGGACGAAGAAGGCGATCGCGGAAGCTGAATCAATCGCGAAAACCACGAGCACGATGGTCAAAAACGCTCTCGATTCGGCCAAGGGGGCGGCCGAGAAAGCGGTGGAGACGACCCTCAAGAAGGAAGCCAAGGGCGACCGCCTCCTCACCGAGGCCCGGGTCAAGACCGGCATCAAGATCACGACCAGCGTGATCAGCCTCGGCGCCAACGTCGCCAAGCTCGTCGGCACCGCCGGGGCCGACGTATCCTCCTATCTCTCCATTGCCAAGACCATCTACGGTCTGGGCAAGGAGATCCAGCAACAGCTCAAGGGAGAGGAGAAGCTTCGCAAGGACCTGAACAGCGGGGTCAAGGCTTTCCTCAAGCTGCGTGAGTCCACCCTCACCCAGGCCGCCAAACGCAACGGCCTGACGGATCTCTCGGGCATCGACATCAAGAAACCCATGGATGCCATCAAGAGCATGCTCAAGAAGCTCGCCGCCACCAAGAATGAAATGACCAAGGGCAAGAGCCCCAAGGAGATCGGCGCGTCACTGATCGATTTCGTGGTCAAGGGAGTCAAGAGCAAGCTCAAGGACGTCGAGAAGGCGCGGACGGCCTATCGAAACCACATCACGAAGATGCGACAGAAGATCGACAAGGTCGCCGTCGAGGCCGATAAGCTGATGAAGGCCATGAAGGCCGCCAAGACGCTCAAGGAGGGGGTCAAGATCGGCGCCGAGTGCATGCAGGTCAAAGGGCGGGTCCGGGCTCTGGACGGCAAGTTCGTCGAAGCGGACAAGCATCTTGAAGGCATGCAGGATCTCCTCAAGGCCAACGGCATGGAGATCGACGACCGCACCGTGATCGAAAAGCTCAAGGCCTTCGACAAGGCCACCTTCGTTTCCGAAGGATCGGACCTTCTCTCTTCCATCAAGACCGTACACGGCTTTATCAGCGAGGTGGCGAAGGTAGTGGCGTAATGCGGCGCGTCATCAGATTCGTGCACTCCCGGCCTACGCCTGGAAGTAGTCCGGCTCGTTGCCGGGTTTCCACTTGATGTTGCATCCCTCGGAGGGATCCTGGTCGGGCGGAAAAGGTACGCCCTCGAGCGTCGAGTCCAATGCTTCGCGAAGATCGTGCCCCGTGATTTCCATGTGGTTGTCGGGACGTGCAT
>JAPULD010000397.1 GCA_027295365.1 Planctomycetota bacterium | reverse complement strand
CAAGACCCTCGGGTGCAGACGGGTGCGATAGGGAGTGGGCAAGTCGAAATGCATCGCCTTGATCAACTGTTGTTTGAACTTGATGTTGTCGATGGTGGGCCAGCGGTTCATGAGCGTGTTCAAGGCCGCATCGTTTTCGGCGTCGGCGATCTGGAGCCCCAGGGCGAAATACCCACGCCAGGACCGGGGCGATTCGTCGGCCAGGGCCTCGTCGAGGCGTCCAGACCAGTCTTGCCGCGCCGAGGCACTGGTGGTGATGGCCAGCAAGGCGATGAGACCCCACATGGCGAGAAGTCGCAGGCTTGGCCGGTGATCGTGGTTCATGTCATCCCCTTTTCTGCGGTGGTGGGCAGCGAACGTGGTGGAGCCGGTTACGAACGGGAAACTGCTCTTAATCAGACGAAACAAACGACGTGGCGTCAAGCCGAATGCCGCGCTCAATCAGTAGCAGGCGGTATCGGATGCATCGGATCGACTGATGGATGGCGTCGTCCCGCGACTCGGGCTCGGTTTGCGTTGTAGGATGGAACCCCTGAAGGAGATGAGGCCGATGGCAGAACACGCAGTCCCCGAAGAGAAGAACAAGATCGACGAGTTTCGAAACAGTGGCCATCGCGTGGTGGATGCCTTGGCCGATCACCTGGCCAGCATTGAGGATCGATCTTTGTTCCCCCAGGTCACGCCCTCATACGTCAACGACTTGTTCGATGAACCGATGCCCGAGGAAGGCTCACCTCCGGATGAGGTCCTCAAGGCAATCGAGGAAAAACTCCTGCCCAACTGCACGCAGGTGACGCACCCCGGGTACATGGGTCTGATCACGCCCACGCCTTTGCCGGTGGGCGCGTTGGGGGATTTCATCGCCTCGACCATCAACCAGAATGTCGGCACCTACAGCCTCGGTCCCGCCGCGGTCGCGATCGAGAGAAGAACGGTACGTTGGCTGCTCGATCTCGTCGGCTATGACCAAGCGGCCGGGGGCAATCTCACGTCCGGGGGCACCATGGCCAACTTCATCGGGCTCAAGCTCGCCCGCGATTTCATCAGTGGCAACAAGGCCCAGCACGAAGGCGTACGCGATCGTTGGGCGGTCTACATGTCCGACCAGAGGCAGGTGTCGCTGGACAAGGCCGTCGACGCGATCGGTGTGGGTCGCGAGGCAATGAAGCTTGTCCCCACCAACGAACGCTACGAGATCGACATCGATGAACTCGAAAAGGCCATCGCTCGCGACAAGGCCGAGGGCCTCAAGCCCCTGTGCATCGTCGCCATGGCGGGCACCACCAACACCGGTTCCGTCGACGACCTGGTGGCCCTGCGCACAATCGCCAATCGCGAGGGCATGTGGTTGCACGCCGATGCCGCATACGGCGGGGGGATGATCCTCTCTCACAATCCCGGTCCAGCCTGCCTCAAGGGGCTGGAACTAGCCGACTCGATCACCATGGATCCCCACAAGTGGTTCTTCGCCCCGGTGGATGCGGGGGCGATCCTCGTGCGCGATGGAGCGCAACTGTGGGAGAGTTTCGGCATGGTGCCGGCGTATCTCAAGGACGAACACGACACCGAGGGTGAACGGTTCCAATACTTCGCCCACAGCTTCGAGCAGAGCCGTCGCTTCCGTGGCCTCAAGGTCTGGATGATCTTCAAGAGGTACGGCACGAAACAAATCGGCCACTGGATCGACGAAAACATCGCCCAGGCGAGACACCTACATGGCCTCGTCGAGGCGAGTGATGATTTTCACTCCGCCTGCGAACCCGTCATGTCGGCGGTCTGCCTGCGCTACCAGCCTCCAAGCCTCGCCGACGCCGACGAAGAGGTGATCGGTCGCCTGCATCACGAAGTCGCGCTCCGCATCGAACAAGGTGGCAAGTTCTGGTTCGGCACGACGCTCATGAAAGGCCAATGGTGGTTCCGCATCAACCCGGTGAACTTCCGCACCACGATTTCGCACATGGATGAGCTGTACGAAACGCTGCAACGCGAGTGCGCCGAAGTTGAGGCGGCGTTGGGGGTGAAGTGATGTGCGGCGGTCGCGACGTCGTAGTCGCAGGCGACGGACTTGAACTTGCCGAGGTCGATGGCGAGAATCTGCATGTCGGGTCTCCTTGGAGTGTGTGTCTTTTCGACGAGCCGTCGAATGGGGCATCGTACGATCCCGCCTACCACTCACCGGGAGACCCGGTTTTCATAGTTTCTTTTCTTACCTTTTCTTCCCCCCGAGACCACCCCATTCGTCGATCGTGCCGTCGGTCACCGTGCGGTTCTCGTTCGCGATCGCGATGACGATCCCGTCGCCCGATCCTGGAACTCCGTGTCGGTTGGTGTGCGACACGGAGTTCCGACGACTCTAGCTCGTCATCAAAAGAAATTCATCATTGATAGTTCCAACCAAGCGACCGGTAACTCCAGAGAGCATTGCAATGCCTCCAAAGATAAATGGACCAAAGGAAAATATGTCTACCTCGGAAGTGCCTTGAACAACAACGGCAACTGATCCTCCACCACTCACGCCGATTTTCACTGTGGATGGACTAATGCTTGCTATCCAGTAGAAGATCTCTGCAAGCGAAGCGAGGAAATCGCGGAGGAGGATAAGTGATCCGCACACGATCTTGACCCATAAAGGCTTGCCTGAATCTTGACTGCTTGGGCTGTTTAGAGCATCTTCAATGCACTTTGACTCGCGATTAATGGTAGTGGCGAATTTGTCAAAATCCAGATATCCCGCTGGAACCTTGAGAAGACCCATCACCTCCTCGCCCGCGTTAGCAATAGTCTGGCAATGCCCATCGAGCATCCCTTCCAGGGACTCCAGGTTATCGCCCAAACGCTCCATGTCGAACTTGGCTATTACCGCTCTTAACTGGGTGAATAGGTTCCGAAAAGAGTCGAGGCAGAGATTCAGACCACTTGGGCCCGACTCATCGATTCGGGGAACGGCGTCTAGCAGTTTTGTGAAAGTGGATAGGGGCACGGTGTCGACTATCTTGCCCGTAAAGTCTTTAATGCCACCTTCCGTGAAAAGCGCTCCCAGACCGCCTAGGTCAGGTACTTTGAACATTTCGTCGAGAGTGTTCTTCAGGGTGCTGTTCACTTCCTCTGCGACACTCTTTGCTAAATTCCCAATACTGCCGAAACTTGCGTTTACCATTGCTTCTATCTCCTTAGCCGTTCCTTCCGCCGTATCTATTACTTCGGACCCTATCGTTGCTGCGCCATCACCGACTGCTTCGGCGGCATCACCTACTGCTCCGGCGACCTTCCCTGCCGCGTCTATTCCGGCTTTCACAACGTCCTGCGGTAGCTTCGGTATCGGAACCTTCGGGGCAGGAATCTTCGGAACAGAAATCTTCGGAGGTTTCGGAATGTTTATCTTTGGTTTTGATAGCAATCCCATAGCTTTGTCCTTTTTATTTGGGGGAAAGAAAAAGGGAAAGAAAAAGTGCCAGGAACCTAAATTCTCTCATGCCACTCACGTGCAGTGCAATGCGAATTGATGTGAGCCACATAACTCATGAGAATCCTCAGTGCACCGAAGCGGCACTAAGATCTCGAAGCCGATGGTTGTGGAAGACATTAAACCGGGCGGAGGCCAGACACTCCTACAGATGGTCATAGTCCCGATGCCTGCGCTGATCATCGCCGACATTCAGGCCGGGGCACTCAAAGGTGGGTCTGGTGCTGGAAGATCCGTCCAACATCACTACTCCGATCGATGGGCGATGCTTCGGGGTCCGATCCTCATGTCCAATCCGGCCGTCCTCTTGCCCAGCCAAGCCATCCATTAAATTTCACGCTCCATAGATGAGACGATCCGGGGGGATCCGGTGTGAGGGAATTTTGGGGGGAAGAAACGGGACTGGTATGCTCTGTAGAAAACCCCTCGTATCGGACCCCAATTGGCTCAATGCTGTTTGCATCGACTCTACAGAACAAGCAGTTTCTGAAATCGACAATA